>DASYSS010000047.1 GCA_036003045.1 Gemmatimonadaceae bacterium | reverse complement strand
GCTCCGAGTCGGTCGCGCTCGGCGCCGACCCGGCTGCGTCGAAGATCAAGGTCAAGGAGATCGCCGAAGGCGCGTCGGGCAAAATCGACCTCGGCGACGCGCCGATCATCATCTCCGGCGGACGGGGGCTCAAGTCGGCGGAGAACTTCAAGCTCGTCGAGGACCTTGCCGCGGCGTTCGGCAACGCGGCCGTCGGCGCCACGCGCGCGGTGACAGACGATGGATGGCGCCCGCACAGCGACCAGATCGGACAGACGGGGCGGCAGGTGAGCCCGCGTCTCTACGTCGCGGTCGGAATCTCCGGCGCGATCCAGCACCTCGCCGGCATGCGCACGTCGAAGACGATCGTCGCCATCAACAAGGACCGCGAGGCGCCGATCTTCAACGTGGCCGACTACGGCATCGTCGGCGACGTGCTCGAGGTTGTGCCCGCGCTGACGAAGGCGGTGCGCGAGGCGAAAGCCGGCCACTGATGTCGGCCTCGATCGCGATTTTCCTGGTCGTGTTCACGTTGAGCGCGGGGTTGTTCGCGCTCAACGTCCAGCGTCTCGTTCGCTACGCGCGGCTCGGCCTTCCGGAAGACCGCACCAACGATCCGCGCACGCGGATCAGGAACCTGATCTCGATCGGCATCGCGCAGAGCAAGATCTTCCGCGAGGAGCCGGCGGGGCTCATGCACGCGACGATCTTCTGGGGCTTCGTCGTGCTCACGGCGGGCACCGTGGAGATCATGATCCAAGGTGTGTTCGGCGGATTCTCGTACGGTCTGATTCTGCCGAAGCCGGTCTATCTCCTCTATTCGTTTTCGCAGGATGCCTTCGCGGCGCTCGTCATCGCCGCCGTCGCGTTCGCGTTCTACCGCCGCCTGGTGCTCCATCCGAAGCGCCTCGAGGGGGACAAGCTCGAGCACACCGACGCGCTCATCATCCTGAGTCTCATCGGCGGGCTGATGGTGACGCTGCTGCTCGCGAACGCCTGCAACTATCTCGCGTTGCCCGGCGGGGGCACGATCGGGCCGGAGAAGGTCGTGTCGCGCGGGCTCGCGGGGGTGATCGGATCGTCGGTGAGCAACCCGGCCGCATTGGCGATGGGGTTCTGGTGGGCGCACGTCGTGTTGATCCTGACTTTCCTGAACTATTTGCCGTACTCGAAGCACCTCCACGTCGTGACGTCGCTGATCAACGTGTATCTGTCGAACACGAGCGGTCCGGGCACGCGCGGCGCGATGAAGCCGATGGACCTCGAGGCCGAGAACGCGCAGTTCGGCGCGGCGGACGTCGAGCAGTTGTCGTGGAAAAACCTTCTCGACGGATACTCGTGCACCGAATGCGGCCGCTGCACGGCGGCGTGTCCGGCCAATATCACGGGCAAGCCGCTCAGTCCGCGGAAGATCGTCATCAACACGCGGCAGCGTCTGATGGAGATGGGCCCGGCCGCCACGGGCGACTGGATGGCGTTCAAGGGGCCCGCGCTCGCGCACGAGACCGCGGCGGTTGCGGCGGCGGAAGCCGGCCACACCGGCCAGGATCGTCTCCTCGACGGCTACATCACGGAAGAGGAGCTGTGGGCGTGCACGAGCTGCCGCGCTTGCGTCGAGGAATGCCCGGTGTCGATCGACCAGCTCGAGATCATAAATGAATTACGGCGGAATCTCGTACTTTCCGAGTCGCGCTTCCCGGAAGAGATCCAGCCGGCCTTCGAGTCGCTCGAGCGCAACGGGTCGCCGTGGGCGTTCAACCCCGCCGACCGCGCCGAGTGGGCACGCGGGATGAACGTCCGCACGATGGCCGAGATGGCCGAGCGGGGTGAGCGTCCGGACGTGTTGTTTTGGGTCGGCTGTATGGGGTCGTTCGACGACCGCGCGAAGAAGATCACCGTGGCGTTCGCGAGAATTCTCGATGCGTGCAACATCAGCTTCGCGATCCTTGGTCAGGAAGAGCACTGCCACGGCGACCCCGCCCGGCGCATGGGCAATGAATACCTCTACCAGATGCTCGCCAAGGACACGATCGAGACGCTCGACCGCTATCACGTGCAGACGATCGTGACCAGTTGTCCGCACTGTTTCCACCAGATCGGCAACGAGTTCCCGCAGCTGGGCGGCAACTACGACGTCATCCACCACTCGACGTACATCGAGCGGCTGCTGTCGGAGCACCGCGTGCCGCTCGAGTCGGAGAACGGCAAGCGTCTCACCGTCGCCTACCACGACTCCTGCTATCTCGGCCGCTACAACGACATCTATGACGCGCCGCGCGAGACGCTGCGCCGCGCGCTGCCGGTCGTCGAGCTCGTGGAGCCGAAGCGCACGCGCGATCGAGGATTGTGCTGCGGTGCGGGCGGCGGCCGCATGTTCATGGAAGAGCGAACCGGCAAACGAATCAACGTCGAGCGCACCGAGGAGCTGTTGTCGCTCGAGCCCGACCGCATCGCCGTGGCATGCCCGTTCTGCATGACGATGATGAGCGACGGTGTGAAGGCGGCCGATTCGAGCGTACCCGTCGTCGACATCGCCGAAGTCGTGGCCGAGCGACTCGCCGCGGGATAGCGTGGTCGACTACGACGGAACTACCATCCCCGAAGGCTACGACCGCGCGCGCGACCACGGCCCCGAGGCGCTCGCGCTGTGGATGTCGACGATCGAATCGCGCGTTCACGGCCGGCCGATCCGCCGCATCCTCGATCTCGGCTGCGGCACCGGACGATTCTCGCAGGCGCTCGCGACTCGATTCGACGTCGAGGTCGTCGGAGTCGACCCGTCGCAGAAGATGCTGTCGGTCGCGCGCGGCAAACCGCACGAGCCGCGCGTGCACTATCAGGAGGGGCGCGCGGAAGCGATTCCGCTCGAGGCGAAGTCGGTGGACATGGTCTTCACGTCGATGACCTTCCACCACTTTTCCGACCGACCGCTCGTCGCGCGCGAATGTCGGCGCGTGTTGAGCGACGGCGGCGTATTGGTCGTAAGGGCGGGGACCCGGGAACAGATCGATTCCTACGCGTACATCCCGTTCATCCCGGTAACGCGCGCGTTGCACGAGGAGGTGCTGCCGAGTGTTTCCGAGATCCGTGACACGTTCGAGGGTGCCGGGTTCCGCCTCGTATCGTCAGAGCTCGTCACGCAAACCATTGCACCGACATGGGCCGTCTACGCGGAGAAGCTTGCGGCCGGCGGCGACTCCGTCCTCGCGCGCGTGAGCGCTGCCGAGCTCGAGGCGGGCTTGGAGCGAGTGAGAAGGCACGCGGCCGCGGTTGATCCGCAGCCCGTGACCGAGCCGATCGACCTGCTGGTGTTCGAGGTCGCGCCTACGGGGTGATCGCGTACGTCGAAGGCTCGATGCGGAACAGCGTAATGGTCTGTCGAATCGCGCCCTCCTCAAAGCCCACATCCTCGCGCCGCGCCGTCGCGAGGCCGAGCGGCCCCAACGCGCGTAGAAAATCGTCGCGCGCGATGCGGCCCGGATCAGCGATCAACGCCAACCCGTCGGGCGCGAGGAGCGTCGCGAGCGTTTGCGCCACGAGCGTCCCGTACGCGCGCTCGTACAGCACGTCCGACGCAACGACGCAGTCGAACCGACCGATGTCGGCCGGGATGTCCCGCCAATCGAAAAGACGCGTCGTGATGTCCCGTCCGGCGTTTCGATTCGCATTCACTCGTGCGAACCGCAGCGCATCGTCGTAATAGTCCGTCGCCGTGACGTCGAAGCCGGCGACCGTCGCCGCCGCGGACGCGAGCCCGGCGCCGCATCCCAGTTCGACGAGCGATCGCCCCGCGCCCTTCTCCTCGAGAAGCCGCGTCGCGAGCACGCGCGCCGAGGGCCAGATGTCGGCCCAGTACGGCAGCCGCTCGTCGCGCTCGAAATCCTCGTCGCTGATCAGCTCCTCGGCGCTCGCGGGATGCCGCATCACGAACGAACGTGCACCGATTTCGACGCGAGTTTCCATTACGCGAAAGCGACGCTCGAGCGACGCCTGAAGCTGGTCCACCTCGCCTGTCAGCGGCGACACGTCGCTCAGAGCGCGAACGACGCCGACGACAGCGCGCCGTCGCCGAGAAGGATCGCCCTTGCCGTTTCACCCGCGCGCACGAGCGGCCGGTCGGGAGGCACGACGAGCAGCGCGTTGGCGCGCGACATCGAAGTCAACAATCCCGACCCCTGAGGTCCGGTCAGTCGAGCCCACGCGACGCCGTCCTCCCACGTCACGACGACTCGCATGAAGTGCGTGAGCGGCGCGCCTATGGCGACGTCGTCCCGCACGCGCACCGCGATCGGGTGAGGAAAGATGTCCTTCTCGCCGTGAAGCCGCCGGATCACTGGTCGCGCGAAGATCTCGAACGTCACCATCGCCGAGACCGGATTGCCGGGGAGTCCGAGCCAGGGCACCCCGCGAAGCGTTCCGAACCCGAGCGGCGCGCCGGGCCGCATCAACACGCGCCACAGCTGAAGGTCCGCGCCGAGCGAGCGAACGACGTCTTTCGTGAAGTCGAACGCGCCGACCGACACGCCGCCGGTCGTGATGACGAGATCGGATTCCAGCGCTCGCGACAGACGCTCGGCGTAGACCGCCGGATCGTCGGGGACGATGCCGAGGTCGACGACCTCGGCTCCGACGACCATCGCCGCCGCGGTCGTCGTGTATCCGTTCGACGACACGATGCGGTCGCCGCGCCTGACGAGGTCGAACTGGTCGACGTCGACGAGCTCGTCGCCCGAGGTGAGAACCGCGACGCGCGGACGGCGAAACACGTCGACCATCGCGCATCCGATCGACGCCAGCACGCCGAGCTGCGCCGGGCCAACCACGCGGCCCCCCGCCACCGCGACGTCGCCCACTTTCAAGTCTTCGCCGCGCGGACGCACGTTCCGGCCGGCGTCGCGCGCGTCGCGGATCTCGACGCGCGTCTCGCCGCCGTCCGTGTCCTCGACGCGAATCACCGTGTCGGTGCCGTCGGGAACGGGTGCGCCGGTCATCACGCGCACGGCGGTCCCGGCTCGAAGCGGCGCGGAGGGGCGCTGGCCGGCGCGAACCGTTTCGGCGACGGGCAGGACGACGGGCGATGACTTGCTCGCGTTCGCGGCATCCGCCGCGTGAACGGCGTAGCCGTCCATCGACGAATTGTCCCACGGCGGATGTTCGATCGGCGAGCGCGCGTCGTTCGCGAGGACGCGGCCGAGCGCGTCGCGCAGACGAATGGTCTCGGTGCCGAGCGGGTGGATCGCGGCGAGGATTCGCCCGCTCGCCTCCTGAACGCTGAACGCCACGATCGCTAGCGCAGCCGCATGCCGGCGAGCCGCGCGGCGATCGAGTCTTGCACCACCTCGACCGACCTCACCGGCACCGTCCAGTTGTTCGACAAGAAGCTGAAGATCAGCATATGGCGGTCGGCCGTGGTCACGTAACCGGACAGCGATCGTGATTGCGCCACGGAGCCGGTCTTGGCGCGTACGTTGTTTTCGGCCGGTGTGCCCTTCATGCGATTGCGGATCGTGCCGTCCACGCCGCCGATGGGCAGGGCGTCGTAGAAGGCTTGAAAGCTCGGTGCTTTGCGCATGGCGTCGAGAATTCTCACGACAGTGCGCGGGGAGATGTAGTCGTAACGAGCCAAGCCGCTGCCGTCGCGGACGATCGCCTCCGACGGGACGGCAACTCCCCACGACGCGATCTGACGTGCGACGGTCGCGCGCGCGCTGTCGGCCGGCTTCCCGATCGCCACGGTGCGAAACAGCATCTCGGCGATCTGGTTTTGCGACGGCTTCATGAGCGCCTTGAGAATCTCGCTGAGCGGCGGCGATGTGAGTGTCGCGAGGGTGTCGACGCGCGCCGTCGTGTCCGCCCACCCTTGATCGATCGTGATTCCCTTCGACGCGAGCGCTTCGCCGACCGCGGCGACGTACGCCGCGTCGGGATCGTGGTGCGTGACCTCGATCGTCGCCGTGTCGCGGACGCCGATCTGTCCCTGGAGGATGACGTCCCAGGTCGTGCTGTCCTTCACCGCGCGTAGCGTGCGCCGGCGCCGTGCGCGAACGGTGTCGGTGCTCGCGGCGACCGTCACGGCCATGTTTCGCACGCGCGGCACCGAGCGCGCCGGGCTCACGTCGACGCTCACCGGCGCGCCCGGCGCGTCGCCTCCCCGCACGTGCAGCACGCTGAACCCTTCATTGAAGAGCAGTTCGTCGATCGGCGCCGAGTAGGAATCCTCGAAGTCGTCGTACGTCCAGCCGTAGCCGAGCACCTCGCCCGGGAACGCGTCGCCGTACGGGACGACTCGGCCAGTGATGTGACGGATGCCGCGCGCGGCGATCGAATCGGCGATCGTGCGCAGCGGGATCATCGCGTCGTGCATCATGTGGTCGCTCACCGACGGATCGCCCCGGCCGACGACGAGCACGTCGCCGGTCAGCGTGCCGTCGGCGATCGTGCCGCGGGCAAGAAACGATGTGCGGTAGCGATAGTCTGGGCCCAACTGCGTCAACGCAGTCGAGCTCGTGAGAATCTTCATGTTCGACGCAGGCATGAAGAGCTTGCCCGCGTTGCGCGAGTAGAGTGTGTCGCCCGACTCCGGGTCGACGATGAGGATTCCCCAATGCGCGTTCGAGAACTCGGGCGCGTCGGTGAGCGAGTCGATGTACCGGCGAAGTCCGGCGTCTCGGCCGAAGCTGATCGAAGCCGGTGATACCGCGGTCGACGGTCGGCAGGCGAGTGTCGCGGCAACGAGCACGGCGGCGCCGCGCAAGCGGGCAGAGGAGGGCGTCAACGCAAAGGCTCCCGGGGGCGTGTGGTTCCGAGGGGTTGGGGGGCGTCGTTGAACAATACCAGTTCGCGACGCGCGCTGGCGAGCCGACGCGTCACGCCGTCGCCGCCATTCGCTCGGCTTCCTCGAGATCGGCGGGGGTGTTCACGTTGAAGAAGAGCCGCCCCGGGTCGCCGAACCGCCGAACGTCGGTCTCGCCGATCCGCGAGACGTTGGGCAGCGCGGTCACGACGCTCGATAGTCGGAAATCGCCGCGAGCGATCGCCTGCTCGATGTGTGACAGACACGCGCTCGTGTACGCGGCGCAGAACGGCTCGGGGCCGTCCGGGCTCTCCGGGATCGCCGCCGACGCGCCCTCCCGCACGCGAGTCACGAGCAGCGAAAGCAACGCGGCGCTCACGAACGGCATGTCCCAAGCGGCGACGAGTGCGATATCGCCCTCGGGTACCGACGCGATCGCGGTATGGAGCCCGACGACGCTGCCGCGTTCCGAGCGAACGTCGCGACGGACGGGAACGCCGTCCAGCCACGCCTCCGCTTCGCGTGAATTCGCGACGAGAACGATCTGGGGTGTCACAGCGCGAATCGCGGCCGCGACGCGGTCGATGATGCGCACAGCGCCCACCCGCCGCAGCCCCTTCGATTCACCGCCGAACCGCTCGTTCGCCCCGCCGGCGACGATGGCGCCCGTGACTCCACGACGCGCGTCGGCCGGGCGAGACACGCTAGTCGGGCCGGTAGCTCGCCCGGAGCGTTCGATCTTCGGCGATCGATACTTCGACGACGCGCACCGACCCGAGCGCCGACTGCACCCGATCGTGGATGAATCGCGCCAGCTCCTCCCCGGTCGGGATCCGCTTCCCGTCGGCAAACTCGGGCACGTCCAGATTCACGTTGCGGTGATCGAAACGCGACCGCACTTCGGCGTCGAGCACGCGGTCCAGCAAGCCGAGGTCCATCAGCATTCCGGTTTTCGGATCGACGTCGCCGGTCACAGTGACCTCGCAGACGTAGCTGTGTCCGTGGTAGTTCTCACGCGAGCAGAGACCGAAGACGCGCGCGTTCTCCTCTTCCGACCAATCGGGCCGCCGGTAGCGATGCGCGGCGGCGAAGGTGACGCGACGAGTGAGGAAGGTCGGCACGCGTTGAGCCGGATCAGAACAAGTACGACAGGCCCAGCGTGAAGGCGGGGTTACTCAACCAGTAGGACCGTTCGGCGTGCGTCGTGACCACGGCCGTTCCGCCCGCCGGCGCCGTGAAATAGGTCTGCGGATACGAGATCGTGTAGAAGCGGTCCTTCAGGTCTCCTCGGATCTGCCACTTGCCGCCGGGTACGTAACGGATCCCGACGCTGCCGTTGAACGTGAATCGCGTTCCGAACGCGAAGCCGCCGGAGTCGGGCTGCGAGCGGAGATCCGAAATCAAGCCCACGCCACCGCCAACCATAGGAACGAGATGGTGCCAACTTTTCTCTCCCGTGAGACTGAGGCCAAGTCCGACGTCCGCCGTGTAGAGTGGGCGCGTCGTCGTTCCGAGGTTGCGCGCGAGCCCAGCTTTCAGCGGATTGATCAGGTTACGATCCGACGAGATGTACGCGACCTCGCCGGTGATGTGCGCTGGTCCGCCGGCCCGCCAGGCGTAGCTGACGCCCGCAATCGGACCGCTTTGCGGCCCGACGTCGGCGATGTCGCGATGCGCGTGATACATCCCGCCGAAGAACGTCAGCTCCTGTGAAAACGGGAGGTCGACGTATGGGCTGTTCGACGGCAGAGAGCCAACGCGTCCTCCACCTGGTTGCGCCCTCAGTTGGCCGGCGCCGGCGAGCAGCGCTCCGAACACGACGGCATAGATCGACGTTCGCTTTCCGTTCATTGGTCGTTGGCTCCCTGCCGAAGGTCGACTCCCGTCATCTCGGACGGCTGCTCGAGTCCGAGCAGAGTGAGGAGAGTTGGACCGACGTCGCACAGAGCGCCCCCGGGGCGCAGCGGGGGCGGCGACTTTCGTTCGTGATCGACGATGAGAAATGGCACTGGGCTGGTGGTGTGGGCCGTATGCGGACCGCCGGTTTCAGGATCGATCATGAGCTCACAGTTGCCGTGATCCGCGGTGATGAGCAACCGCGTCCCGCTCGATTCGGCCGCCTTCATCACGCGCGCGAGGCACGCGTCGACCGTTTCGACAGCTCTGATCGTTGCCGGGAGCGAACCCGTGTGTCCGACCATGTCGCCGTTCGCGTAGTTGCAAAGAATGAACTCGTGGTTGCGCTCTTCGATCGCATTGCAGAGCACGTCCGTGACACCCGGCGCGCTCATCTCGGGCATCAAATCGTAGGTCGCGACCTTCTGACTCGGGACGAGCAGCCGATCCTCACACGGAAAAGGGGCCTCGACGCCGCCGTTGAAGAAGTATGTCACGTGGGCGTACTTCTCGGTCTCGGCGGTGCGGAACATCCGCATGCCGGCTTTGGACACCACTTCGCCGACGATGTTCGCCATCGACTGAGGCGGGAACGCCACCGGAACGTCGAACGTCCGATCGTACGACGTCATCGTGGCGACGTGCACCGAGGGGCGTCCGCTCACGTCGAACGCGTCGAACGATGGATCGGTCAGCGCGCGTACGATCTGGCGCATGCGATCCGCGCGAAAGTTGAAGCAGATGACCGAGTCGCCGTCGCGCATCGGCGCGACGGGCTCGCCGTCGTGGACGATCACGGTCGGCGTGATGAACTCGTCCGTCTCGCCGCGCTCATAGGCCTCGCTGATCACGCGAAGTGGATCGGCACCGGTAGGACCGACACCCTGCACGGCGGATCGGTACCATTTCTCCGTACGGTCCCAGCGCTTGTCGCGGTCCATCCCGAAGTAGCGGCCGCCCAGGCTGGCGACGGACGCCCGCCCTGCCACCTTTCCAAGCAACCCTCGCATGAAGCCGAGCGACGAACGAGGCATCGTATCGCGCCCGTCCAACAGCGCGTGGATGGCGACTCGGGCGGGGGGAACACGCCGCCGCGCGCAGAGCTCCACGAGCGCCACGAGATGCGCGTCCAGCGCGTGGACGCCCCCGTTGCCGATCAGACCGACCAGGTGAACGGTGCCGCCGGTTCGGACCGCGTTGTCGCAGGCGCCGAGAAACGCGCGATTCTCGAAGAATGACCCGTCGCGAATCGACTCGCCGATCCGAACCAGATCTTGTGACACGACGCGGCCGGCGCCGAGGTTCAAATGGCCGACCTCGCTATTCCCCATTTGTCCTTCAGGAAGTCCGACCGCGCGACCGGACGCCTCCAGCAGCGTCCATGGGTATTGGTCGATGAGCCGGTCCCATGTCGGCGTCTCGGCCAGGGCGATGGCATTGCCATCGCGCTCGCGGCGGTATCCCCATCCATCGAGCACAATCAAAGCAACGGGCTTACTGCTGGGCACGGTTCGTGGGAACAAGGGTGGAAACGACGAGCCCGAAATCTATTGCGCGCTGTTCGCGCGGTGGAACGGAATGATTACAAATAAGTTGAGCAAGAAGTCCCATCTGTTGCATTTGCAACGGACAGCTTATGATGGGGCCGTCAAGGCGCTGTGAGTTCCCACCACGCCGCCGGTCAGCCAAAAAATTCGCCGATGTCGAACCGAATTCGCTCTGCCGCGACGATCATCGCGCTGGGCGCCACGCTGAGCATTACCTTCGCCGCAGCGGGCCCGGGCCGTTTGGACGCGCGTTCTACCCTCGAAACCCGGCTCGCGGCCAACCGCGCGCGGACGGCCCATGGCCCCGGCGACTCGACGCAGACAGCCGCCTCGGCGATCGCGCGCTTCGCGGACGCCCTCCGCGGGCTCAGCGGGAGCCTTTTCGCCCGTTTCGTCTCCCCGAGTACAAAGACGCCCGCCGTGCCGGCGTTCGCCGCGCTGTTCGGCGATTCGAGCCTCTTGCGCCCCGGGATGTATCCCGTCGCGCCTCTCGCGCGTCCCTTTGCGTTCATCACGATGCACCCGTTCGCCGAGAAGCATGGCATGAAGCTCGGCTCGTATCGCCTCGGTTTCTGGCCCGCGGAGAAACACGCGGTCAAATCGCCTGCGTACGCCAACCCCAACGGGTTCATCGAAGTCACGCAGGCGAACATGGACACGCCGGTCTCGGAGCACTTCAAGCTCGGCGACTTCATTACGCATGACCAGGCGGACGTCTGGCCGAAGTACCTGGTGCTCAACGACAAGTTGATCGACAAGCTGGAGCTGGTGTGGCAGGAGCTTCAGCGTGAAGGCGTGCCCGTGAAGCACATGTCCGTGATGAGCGGCTTCCGGACTCCCTGGTACAATGCGAACGGCGGCTCGACGGCCGGCCGCGCCGCGGAAAGCCGCCATATGTACGGCGACGCCTCCGACGTCTTCGTCGACAACGACGGGCGTGGACGGATGTCGGACCTCAACCACGACGGCCGCGTCGACTGGCGCGACTCGAGGGTGATCGCGCGGGCGGCCGATCGCGTCGGCGAGGAACACCCGGAGCTCGTCGGCGGAGCCGGGGTCTACTCAGGAAATCGGTCTCACGGGCCGTTCACCCACATCGACGTTCGGGGCTCCGCCGCTCATTGGGGTGTCGGGATGCGGATGGGGGTCGGCGAATGATCCTCAGCCGCGGCGCCAAGCTCGCCACGAGAATCGACCGCGCGCGCGTGAGCGCGTTTGCGGCGATCATCGCATCGGCGCTTGGGGTCGCGGCCTTCTACAACCCGGCTCCCGCGCCGACCGCGCCGTTCGCGGCGATCGCGGGCGAGGGGATCGCTGCCGGCGCGTCGCTCAATGCATTCGGTGCGAGCCACGAAGTGCGAGTTCGCGTCGCGCTTCCTGAACAGCGCGTCGAGTTTCCCGTTCAGGTGGGCGGCGACATCGAATCGCTCACGTACGAGTGGATTCGCGAAGGCGACTCTGTCGGCGTCGATCTTCCGCAAGCACTGAACGGCCCGGGGTTCACGGCGCCGCATCGCCCGGGGTTTTATCATCTCGCGATCGAACGCGGGACGTCGCGTCAGGTTCTTCCCGAGCCGACGCTCGTCGTGCTCGTGCCGTTCTCGCGAAAGGTCGGCAGCATGCTCAACGGGTATCGCATCGGTACGTACGTCGCCGAACGATTCGCGCAGCACGACCATCCGCAGGGCTTCGTCGAGGTGCGCCAGGAGGACGTCGATCTCAAGGTCAGCGAGCATCTGCGGCTCGGCGATTTCCTCACGCACGACCAGCAGGACAACGTGTGGCCCAAGTACGTGGCGCTGAATCCGCGTCTGCTCGACAAACTCGAGTTGGTGCTCGCCAAGCTCGGCGAGCGCGCGCGTATGTCGTCGGCGAACACGGACGGCTCCGAAGAGTCCGGGGGCGACGTCGCATTCGACGTCCACAGCGGCTACCGGACCCCGGCGCATAACGACGGCGTGTGGCGCGCCGCGACCGACAGCCGCCACGAGTACGGCGATGCCGCGGATCTTGCAATCGACGCCGACGGCGACGGCCGCGTGACGGTGCGGGACGAAATGCTCGTCGCGCGCGCCGTGGAAGAGGTCGAGGCCGAGCATCCCGACTTGGTGGGCGGGCTCGGCTTGTACACCAGCGGACGGTACAACACGCCGTACGTGCACATCGACGCGCGCGGAACTCGAAGTCGCTGGCGCGGCTGACGGGGTTGACGCGGGTCACGCGCGGCGCCCGATTTCAGAGACCATGAACGAGCACCTGCGCGACCGAATCCTGAGAAAACTCGAAACACTGCCGGACGAGCGCGGCTACCAGGTCCTCGACTACGTCGAGTTCCTGGAGTCGAAGTTCGCCGAGCGCGCCTCGCCAAGCGCCAGCACGTTCACGCGATTCACGGAAGCGATCGAGGACCAGCTTCGCGCCGGACGGATTTCCGCGTCGACGATCGCCGAAACGGTCGGCTTCATGAACAGGGCGGCGAACGCGTTGAACAGCGCGCTCGAGACGGGAAAGACGATGGCGAGCGAACTGGTGAATTCCGCGCGCTCGACGTCTCCGAACTCCGCTCCAGCGACGCCGACCTCGCCGACGCCGCCGGCGACCGGCGATTCCGCGTCGTCACCCGCGCGAGACATTCAGGACCCCGGCGGTTCGGGAGAAAAGCTATGAAAACACGACGCGGTTCGGCGGCACGCGTACATCGCGCGTTGCACGAGGAAGAAGAGCGCGAAGTCCGGCGTCCGCGAACCGGGGCGAGGCGGACGGTGCTCTACTACGTGCGCCAGTTGCCGTCGTATCTCCGGCTGCTCGGCGGACTCGTCGTCGACAAGCGGGTTGCCACGTTCGACAAGCTGCTCGTCGCGGGCGCGGTCATCTACATCGTTTCGCCGATCGATCTCATCCCCGACTTCATTCCATTTTTCGGCGAGATCGACGACCTGTTTCTTCTCGTGCTCGCGCTGCAGCATCTGATCAACAACGCGGGGCGAAAGGTGGTGCTCGACCATTGGACCGGGGATCCCGCCGATCTCGCGGACCTCAATTTGAAAGGCGCCTTAGCGGCGGCCGCGTTTTTTCTGCCCAAGCGGATTCGCCGCCGTTTACGCGTGATAGGAAGAGTTTAGAGCGCCGGAGAGGGCTGGCCGCGGCCTACCATTCATTTGGGGCCGAGCCTATCTTTCACCATGGCAACCAGAACTCGACCACCAGTGCGGCCCGCGACCTCGGATAGCTCGGGGAGCGGGCTTTCGCGTCTTCAGCATCAAGGTCGCGGCCCAGCCGCGCGGGTGCGCGAAGAATACGCGCTTACGTTCGACGACGTCCTCCTCGTCCCGCGCCATTCGTTGACGCACCCCAAAGACGTTTCCGTGACGTCGCGCTTCACCCGCGGAATCGAGCTCCGCGTGCCGCTCGTTTCGGCGGCGATGGACACGGTCACCGAATCCGACATGGCGATCGCGATGGCGAGGGCCGGCGGCATCGGCGTGCTGCACAAGAACATGTCGATCGACCGCCAGTCCTCCGAAGTCGATCGCGTAAAGCGGTCCGAAAGCGGCATGATCCTCAAGCCGATCACGCTGCGATCGAGCGACACGGTGCGTGAGGCGACTGCCCTCATGCACCGTTTTCGCATCTCGGGTGTTCCGATCGTCGACGACGACGAGAAGCTCGTCGGCATCATCACCAATCGTGATCTGCAGTTCGAGCGCAACCTCGACCGGCCGCTGAGCGAGGCGATGACGAGCGAAGGGCTGATCACCGCGCGCGAAGGCACCACGCTGGATGAAGCCGAACAGATCCTCGGTCGCAACCGGATCGAGAAGCTGCCGGTCGTCGACGAGCGCGGCGTTCTGAAAGGGCTCATCACGATCAAGGACATCCACAAGCGGCGGCAGTATCCGGACGCCAACAAGGACAAGTTCGGCCGGTTGCGCGTCGCCGCCGCGATCGGCGCGGCGGGAGACTTCATCTCGCGAGCGCGCGCGTTGATCGACGCGGGCGTCGACGCGATCGTCGTCGACACGGCGCATGGACACGCCGACGCCGTGCTCGAAGCGACGGCGCGGGTGCGCGAAGCGTTCCCCGACGTTCAGCTCATCGCCGGCAACATCGCGACACGCGAGGCCGCCGAAGCGCTCGTCGAGCGCGGAGTCGATGCGGTGAAAGTCGGCGTCGGGCCTGGATCCATCTGCACGACGCGCGTCGTGACGGGTGTCGGCGTACCGCAGCTCACGGCGGTTCTCGATGCCGTGGATGGGGCGGGAGATATCCCCGTCATTGCAGATGGCGGCATCAAGTACTCCGGGGACGCGGTCAAAGCGCTCGCCGCCGGCGCGTCGTGCGTGATGATGGGATCGATGCTCGCCGGGACGGAAGAAAGTCCGGGCGAGTCATTCCTGCTCGAGGGGCGCCGCTTCAAGATGGTGCGCGGCATGGGCAGTCTTTCGGCGATGCAGGACGGAAGCGCGGATCGGTACTTCCAGGAAGGCGAGCTCTCGCCGAGGAAGTTGGTGCCGGAGGGCATCGAGGGCCGCGTGCCGTATCGCGGGCCCGTCGCGGACGTGCTTTTTCAGATGGTCGGCGGTCTGCGCAGCGGAATGGGTTACGTCGGATGCGCCACGGTCGACGAGCTGCGAACGGAAACGGAGTTCGTGCGCATCACGTCGGCGGGGCTGCGGGAGTCGCATCCGCACGACGTGCAGATCACGCGCGAGGCGCCCAACTACTCGGTGTGACGACCGGAAGACCGGTGGACCGGCGGACCGCTGGACCGGTGACCACACTCGCGGGCTTCCGTCGATTGGCCAAAGCTGTCGCCGGCGCTCTGGCGATCGCGTCGCCGCTCGCGGCGCAGAAGCCCGCGCCGGGCGCCGAGCCGCTCGGGGCGATCGTCGGCGTGTGGCAGAGCGACGCGACGCAAGGCGTTTCGGCGAAGTCGAGCTGCGATTGGACCCCGCAGGGTAACGGCGTGATCTGCGACCAAACGATCACGACCGTCGCCGGCGTGCAGCACGCGATGAACTTCTTCACGCGAAATCCGAGGACCGGAGCGTTCGTATTCTACGTCGTGCCGAATCCGGGCGACACACTCGCGCCGGTTCCGCTGACGATCAACGGCGTGGTGTGGACGTATGGCGGGCTCGCGGCGAGCACGAACGGGCGCTGGTTCCGGACCGTCAACGATTTCACGAAGCGCGACGAGTACACCTGGCGTCTCGAGACGAGCGACGACGGAAAGACGTGGCGCACGGCGAACGGCGGCCGATCTCAGCGGGTTCTTCCGTCGAAACGTTAGTACTGTCGGGCCGCAGGTCAGAGGCGTGTCAGGATCGCGGCCGATTGCTTGACAACGCTTTTAATGTGGCGCAAGTTGCGCGCAGACAAGTGTATACAGTAGTTCGATCCGCGCCACCTCCTACCCGGCGCTGAGCAGGCTCGACGGAACGTTTGTTCGCCGGCGGCGCGATTCATCGGTGCCGCCTCTTTTACGTCAGACCTCGGGAGACCTTCAATGGGCTTGTGGTCCACGAAAAGCATCAGCCTGCTGCAGTCGGAGGCGGCGTCCGAGGGACAAGAGGTCACGCTCAAGCGTGCGCTCGGCGCCCTCAACCTCACGATGCTCGGCATCGGCGCGATCATCGGCGCCGGGATCTTCGTGCTCACCGGCACGGCAGCCGCGCAGACCGCGGGGCCCGCGATCGTACTGTCATTCGTCGTCGCCGGACTCGGGTGCCTCTTCGCGGGCCTCTGCTACGCGGAGTTCGCGTCGATGATTCCGATCGCCGGCAGCGCGTACACGTACGGCTACGCAACGCTCGGCGAGTTCGTCGCGTGGATCATCGGCTGGGACTTGATCCTCGAGTACCTGTTCGGCGCGGCGACGGTCGCGGTGGGATGGTCCGGCTACTTCGTCGCGTTTTTGCGCGACAACCTGGGCATGCACGTCTCGGCGGCGTGGACGCAGGCGCCACTCGGCATCGTGGGCACGCACACGATCGTGAAAAACCTGATGTGCATCGACTCGACCGGCGCGGCGACGGCCGCGGTGAACGGCGCGTGTCCCGCGGGAGCCGTGCTTCAGCCGGGCATCATCAATCTGCCGGCGATCGTCCTCGTCGGGCTGATGTCCGCGCTGCTCGTCATCGGCATCAAGGAATCGGCGAGCTTCAACAACGTCATCGTCTTCGTGAAGGTCGCCATCGTCATCGCGGTGATCGGCTTCGGGTTCATGTACGTCAACTCGGCGAACTGGCATCCGTTCATCCCGCCGAACACGGGCGAGTTCGGACACTATGGGTTCAGCGGGATCATCCGCGGCGCAGCCGTCGTGTTCTTCGCCTACATCGGATTCGACGCCGTTTCGACCGCGGCCCAGGAGGCGAAGAATCCGCAGAAAGACATGCCGATCGGCATTCTCGCGTCGCTCGGCATCTGCACCGTCCTCTACATCTTGATGGCGCTGGTGATGACGGGGCTCACGAACTACAAGAATCTGAACGTGCCGCACCCGGTGTTCGTCGCGATCGAGGCGGCCGGTCCGGCGCTCAGGTGGCTTACCTATTTCATCAACATCGGCGCGATCCTCGGGCTTGCGTCGGTCGTGCTCGTGATGCTCATGGGGCAGCCGCGAATCTTCTTCTCGATGAGCCGCGACGGGCTGCTTCCCGCGGTGTTCGGGAAGGTCCATCCCAAGTTCCAGACCCCGTACGTGACGACGATCGTGACGGGTATCGTGGCCGCGCTCGTCGCCGGTTTCTTCCCGATCGACCTGCTCGGTCAGCTGGTATCGATCGGCACGCTGCTCGCCTTCGTGATCGTGTGCTTCGGCATCATGGTGCTTCGCTATCAGCGGCCCAACATTCCGCGCCCGTTCCGGACCCCGATGGTGCCGCTCGTTCCCATTCTCGGAATCCTGATCTGCGCGTACATGATGTACAGCCTTCCGTCGGACACTTGGCTTCGCTTGATCGTTTGGATGATCATCGGCTTGGTCATCTATTTCACGTACAGCAGGACCCACTCGCACGTCGGGAGTCAGCCCATGGAGGCTGCCGCCGGCGACTGACGGCGCGACTTGGTCGCGTTAGCTTTCGAGACGGCGCCCGGCACCGGGCGCCGTTTCAATTTTTCGGGAGAGCGCTCCGCACGACGTGTCCCACACGGCCGAAGAGTACCTGAAAATTCCGGAGTCGCGGCGCACGGCGATCGAGGCCTTGCGTCGTGAGCTCGTTCCCGGCCGGCGCGTCGCGCTGTCGACGCACATGAACGCCGACGGCGACGGTTGCGGTTCCGAGGCTGCGCTAGCGCGCATGCTCACCCAGCTCGGCCTCGTCGTTCGCATCGTGAATCCCACGCCATGGCCCGAGCTGTTCTCGTTTCTGCTCGGCGACGGCGTTCGCGACATGACGCACCGCGGCGCGTCGGCCCTCGAGGGCATCGACGTGCTCGTCGTGCTCGACATCAGCGATGTGAAACGGCTGGGCATGCTCGCCGACACGGTTCGCAAGCTGCGCGTGCCGAAGCTCGTCATCGACCATCACATCGCGTCCGACGACCCCGCGGGCGACATCGTCTTCACCGACGTCGCCGCGTGCGCGACCGGTGAGCTGGTTTACGATCTCGCCTGCGTGCTCGACCTCGAGATCGACCCGGACATCGCGCAGGCGCTTTACACGGCGATTCTCACCGACACGGGCGGATTCCGGTTCAGCAACACGACGCCGCGCTGCCACGCGATCGCCGCGGACTTGTTGCACGCCGGCGTCGAGCCCGAGGACATGTACCTGCGCATCTATGCGTCGGCGCCGGCCGGCCGAGTGCGTCTGCTCGGCGAGGTGCTCGACAGTCTGGGCGTCGACGAGGAGCACGGCATCGCGTGGCTTTCGATGCGCGGGGGGGCGCTCGAGAAGCATGGCGTCCGCCAGGAGGATCTCGACGGCATCGTCGAGCACGCGCGGTCGATCGCGGGCACGCGGATGGCGCTCTTTTTCCGCGACCTCGGCTACGGGAAAGTGAAAGTCTCATTCCGCAGCACGGGCGAGGTGGACGTCAACGCGTTCGCCCGACAGTTCGGCGGCGGCGGCCACGCCAAGGCCGCCGGCGCGTTGATCTCCGGATCCCTCGACGACGTCCGCGCGCGCGTCATCGCCGCCGCGCAGGGCTACCTGCCACCGCTCACCAACGAGGGAAACGGGTCGGCGCGCGCGGCAACGTGAAGAGCCCTACCTTCTAGACATGGCAGCGACTCTACAGCACCGAATCGCCGAGGCCCTCGGCCGCGTTCGTCATCCGCGCACGGGGCGCGACGTGATGGAGAGCGGCGCGGTGCGCGACATCGCAACGACGACGACGGGCCGTGTTCGGCTCACATTGCAGCTCGCTCCGGGCGACGACCCCGCGCTCGCGCGCGTGATTCGACAGGCAGTCGAGCAGGTGGACGGCGTTGAGGACGTCACCGTGGACGTCGCGGCGGCGAATCATTCCGCTCCACCCCCGCCCCCGGCGAAATCCGCCGGCCGAGCACTGCCGGTGATGGATGATCGCCCGGCGCAGCAGCGCGTTCCAGCGCCGACGCCGGTCACATACCCGAATCTCGGGAAAATCATCGCCATCTCGAGCGGCAAGGGCGGCGTCGGAAAATCGACGGTCGCCGTGAATCTCGCCGTCGCCCTCGCGCAGCAGGGAGCGCGCGTCGGTCTCATGGACGCCGACATTTACGGACCGAACATCCCGCTGATGATGGGGGTGAACGAACCGCCGATGGTGATCCAGGAGCGCATCATCCCGCTCGAGGCCCACGGCGTGAAGGTCATCAGCCTCGGCTTTCTGATCGACCGCGACCAGCCGGCGATCTGGCGCGGTCCGATCATCATGAAGATCATCACACAGTTTCTGCGCGACGTCGCGTGGGGGACGCTCGACTATTTCATCGTCGACCTTCCGCCGGGCACCGGCGACGCGCAGCTCACGCTCGTACAGGCGACCCAAGTCACCGGCGCGGTGATCGTCACGACTCCGCAGGAAGTCTCGGTCGGCGACGCGCTGCGGGGCGTGAAGATGTTCGAGCGCGTGACCGTGCCCGTCCTCGGCATCGTCGAGAACATGAGCTGGTTCGAGTGTCCGCACTGCGGCAAACCGTCGCCCATCTTCGGAAGCGGCGGCGGCGAGCGGCTCGCGAAGGAGCTCGAGTTGCCGCTTCTCGGGCAGATTCCGCTTTATCAGCGCGTGATGGAGGGCGGGGACCGCGGCGCGCCGATCGTGGTCGCGGAGCCGGCCTCGTCTGCCGCGCGCGCTCTCGCATCGATCGCCGGGCGAATCGCCGAGCGAGTGAACGATGGAGTGGCAGCCGCGACGACCTGATCGCCGAGGGAGTCCGACGATGACGCACATCGTCACGCTCACGACCGACTTCGGTACCGCCGACGGCTACGTCGGCGAGATGAAAGCCGAGCTGCTCACGCATGCGCCAGGCGCGACGCTCGTCGACATCACGCACGACATTCCGCGCCACGACGTCGACTCCGCGCGGCTCACGGTCGCGCGCTTCTGGCGCCGATTTCCGGCGGGCACCGTCCATTTGGTCGTCGTCGATCCCGGTGTCGGCTCGTCGCGCGCGGCCCTCGCTGTGGCGAGCGACGATCGCTATCTCGTTGGACCGGACAACGGCGCGCTGTCGCCGGCGCTGTCGCGGTCGGATGCGCTCGTCGTCGAGCTTCGGATTCCCGGCGACGCGTCGGCGACCTTTCACGGACGCGACGTCTTCGCTCCGATCGCGGCCGCGCTCGCGCGTGGCGAGCCGATCACGACACTGGGTTCGCCGCCGCGAGAAACGCCGATCATTTGCAGTACGCCCGAGCCGGTTCGAGGTCCGGGCGGCGTCATCGAGGGCGAGGTCGTGGCGATCGATCGATTCGGAAACGCGATCACTAACATCGTCGCTGAGGGAGTCGCGGCGGTCGTCGTGGGACACCGGACGATTCCGCTCCACCGTGCATACGCCGACGTCGCGGTCGGCGAAGCGTTGGCGGTCGTCGGATCAGGCGGTGCCATCGAGATCTCGATCCGAAACGACAGCGCCGCGAGAGCGTTGCACCTCTCTCGCGGCGACAAGGTCATTCTTCGCGCGGAATCCTGATCGACGCTAAGGGGTCGACGACGACACCGGACGCCGTGAAGAGGCCGCGACGCCTGTGACCGGCGTCGGAGTTTGCCAGGCGAGGTCGTCGCCTGTGTACTTCGACGCCGGACCAGTCGCGCGGTGAGTTCCGGCGCGTGAAGAAATCGTCGCGCCGAGTCCGGCCGTGGCGGCCACCCACGTCACGGCGACCGCGATCACGCGCAGCACGGTACCCACTCCCGGGGTGTGCGAGAAGAGCGCGGTCGCAACCCAGAGCGCCAGATACACGAGCAGCCCGAGGAACAGAGCGCGCAGATGGACACCGCGTGGCGACGCGGTGCCGTCGTCGGACGCGAGGCCTCCGCCCAGCAGACGTGCCGCGGCGAGGAATCCCAACGTGAGGAGGCCCGCGGCCGCCACGATGTACGCGACGATCGCGAACGGCACCAGCAGTAGTCCCACCACCGTGATCGCGAGACCGACGACGACGATCAGCAGACCGGGCAACGCGAGCAACTGCCCGGCGAGCCCGATCCAGAACGCGCGCGCCACGCCGCGCTCCAATTCACCGACGACGCCGTCGAGGTTCGCGTCGGCGAAGAGCATCACGCCGATGCCGATGATCGCCAGCACCGCGAACCATCCAACCGCGAGCTTGAACGCCTGCCAAACGCTGAGCGGCGTTCGAGCCACGCGCGGTCCGGTGTATTTCGGGACGGCGACGGCGCGTCGTTCGCCCTCGACGACACCGCCGTCGACCGACAGCGTCCCGCCAACCGCCCACGCGTCGCCGGTAACTCGACCCCCGTTGTGCACGCGGATGTTGCCGCCCAACGCGACCGCGTCGCCGTCGATCGTGCCGAACACGTCAAGGTTGCCGCGCGCGACGGCGATGGTACCGCGGACCGTCGAGTCGGCCGCGATCGTCCGGTCGCCAATGCTGAAGCTGCTCGCGTCGGGAAGGCGGTCGTCGCCCTGCGCTCGACGTTGTGCGACTTCACGCGCGACCGCGGAATCCGCGGCCGGAGTTGCGGAAGCTGGCGGATTCGTCTTCGTCTGACCGGCCTGCGCTGACGCCCGCATGCTGCCAAGCGCCAGAGCGGCGATCGCAAACAGGGGGCGCATTACTACGCCCGGCGTCGGCTCGAAACGAGCGCTAGCGCCCGGAATCCGGCGACCGACCCTGCTGTCGCCAACACGAGTACGGTCAACGCCGCCGCAATGCCCAGTGATCCGGCGCCCTGAACGAGGCGCAGCGCCTGTTCACCGAAGATGGCCGCGACGGCCCGCTGGCCGGCGTCCATCGCCATGCTCCGAAGCTCGTTGCCCGCCGCGCCGGTGACCAGCACCAACGCATCGGTCTGGGTCGCGACCCACAGGATCGCGATCGTGACGAGCGACGCCACCGAGGTGGCCAGTCCCGCCACGATGAACCGGGTGCGTCGGGCCTGCGGCAGCCATCGTTCGGCGGCGTCTCGGGCGGCGACGTGCCACGGGACGAACACGGGCACGCGCGCCATGACGCGATCGGCGAAAAGGTGGGACGGGGCGAAGTGTGGAATGGCCTCCAGGGCGTCCACGGCGACGCGGGCTTCGTCGACCAGCGCACGGCATTGTGTGCACTCGCGAATGTGGGCCCTCAGGGGGGTCACCCCGAAGCCCACCTCGTCATCGAGGAGGAGGTCGATCTCGTCTGGAAGGAGGTGCCGGTGGTTCATGGAGTCTCCGAGGGTCAGTACGGAGGGTTCGCGGCGTCGGTTTCAGGAGTCGGATCAAGGCAGGGTGAACCCTGACGTCGGGTTCCGGTGACCGGGGTCACCCGCTCTCCCGCAGGTGGTCGAGCGCCCGGCGGAGCTCGTGTCGAGCGCGGTGGATATACGTCTTCACGGTGCCGAGCGGGAGATCGAGTGTGGCCGCGATCTCTTCGTATGAACGTCCTTCGACATGTCTCAGCATTATGCAGGACCGGTACTCTGGCCTGAGCTGCGAGATGGCGCGTTCGATCGAGGTCCCGAGCTCTCGAGCCTCGAGCTCGTCGAGGGCCGATTCCTGATCTCCGACGATGTCGAACGAGGTCGCCTCGATGGCGTCGGAGGTCAAGGCGTGGGGCGATCCGTCGATGCTCACCGTTTCGAGCTGTCGCCGTCGCAGATGATCGATGGCGACGTTGTTCGCGATCTTGAAGAGCCAGCTCGACAGCTTGAATTCCGGCCGATAGCGGTCGAGGTGGTTCAGGACCTTGATGAAAGTGTCCTGAGCGAGGTCCTCGGACAGCTCGCGGTCGCGCACCATCCGGTAGATGAGCGAAAAAACTGGCCGCTCGTAGCGCCGGATCAGCTCGCGAAACGCCCCGTCGCGCCCGTTCTGGGCCAGCGCGACTACGTCGGCGTCGGGAAGATTTTGTAGGTCGAGAGCTGGTGGCATCGGCCTCGTGGCGCGAGCCCATCATGAAGCGGCGCCGTCGGTTGACCAAAGCTATGCTTGCCGGTATCCCCCGACCAGCCACTTCGGCTGGTCGGCATCCATCGTCAGCCGCTTCGGCTTGCCCAGCTTGCCCATCAATTCGGGCACGGGCAACTTTCGCCGCATGACGGTGAGCGAGCTGGAGACGGAAGAAGCGCGTGCGGCGGCCGATGGCGGTCGAGTCAAGCGCGATTACGTCCGCCGGACCTTCGGTCAGATCGCGCCGACCTACGATCGGCTCAACCACATCCTGAGCCTCAACGTCGACCGCGGGTGGCGGCGCAAGGCGATCGCCGCGTTGGAGTGGACACGGGCGCCGCGCGGAACCTATGTCGACCTTTGCGCCGGAACCCTCGACGTGGCTGCCGAGCTCTCGCGCTCCCGCGGATTCGAAGGGCGCGTGGTTGGGGCGGATTTTGCCGAGCCCATGCTTCGCGCCGGACAGGGCAAGGCACCTCGAGCGGTGGTGTGGCCCGTCGTCGCCGACGCACTCGACCTGCCGCTCCGCGACGGCGAAGCCTCGGGCGCCATCGTCGCATTCGGCATTCGCAACGTGACCGACCTCGACGCATCGCTGCGCGAGATCCACCGCGTTCTGGCGCCGGGCGCGCGATTCGTGATTCTCGAGTTCACCACGCCCCGGCTGGCCGTCGTCCGATGGCCCTACCACTTCTATTGCCATCGCGTGCTGCCGCGCATCGGCGCGATGCTGAGCGGTCATGGCAGCGCGTACGCCTACCTGCCGCGGTCGGTCGCGAACTTTCCGCCCGAGCGAGAGCTCGCGGACCGGATGAGCCGCGCCGGGTTCGCCGACGTCGGATGGCGATCATTGAGCCTCGGCATCGCGGCGATCCACACCGGCCGAAAGGCATAGCGATTGTCCAACCCTACCATCGACACACTTTCGGAATTCGTCTCGCGGCTCGACCGGGCCGGCGAGCTGGTTCGCGTCCGACCGCCGGTCTCGCTCAACCTCGAGCTCTGCGAGATCGCCGATCGGGTGATGAAGCAACCCGGTGGCGGAAAGGCGCTCCTGTTCGAGCAGCCGATCCTGATGAATGGTCAGAAGTCGGCGTTTCCGGTCGGCATCAATCTCTTCGGATCGATGCGCCGCATGAGCATGGCGCTCGGCGTCGAGTCGCTCGACGAGATCGGTGTGCGTATCGACGAGATGCTGGCGATGAAGGTCCCGGAAGGAATCATCGCCAAGCTCGCGCTGCTTCCGCGCCTGCTCGAGATGGGGAAGTTTCCGCCTCGAACGAAGAAGAGCGGGGCCGCGTCGCAAGAGGTCGTGTGGCGCGACGGCGAGGTGGATCTCGACAAGCTGCCGCTCATGAAGTGCTGGCCCGAGGACGGCGGCGCGTACATCACCTTTCCGATGGTCATCACGCGCGACCCCAAGCGCGGCATTCGAAACGTCGGGATGTACCGAATCATGCAGACGGGCAAGACGACGCTCGCCATGCACTGGCAGCGGCACAAGGTCGGCGCGGCACATTGGCGTGAGATGGCCGAACGCGGCGAGAAAATGCCCGTATGCATCGCGCTCGGCGCCGACCCGCCGTCGATGTACTCGGCGAGCGCGCCGCTCCCGCCGACCATCGACGAGTTTCTGTTCGCCGGGTTCCTGCGTCGATCGCCGGTGTCGCTCACGAAGGCCGTGACGTGTGATCTCGAGGTGCCCGCCGAAGCGGACTTCGTCATCGAGGGGTACATCGATCCCGCGGAGTCGCTCGTCACCGAGGGTCCGTTCGGCGATCATACCGGCTTCTATTCGCTCGCCGACCTCTATCCGCAGGTGCGCGTCACGGCGATCACGATGCGTAAGTCGCCGATCTTTCCGGCGACGATCGTCGGCCGGCCGCCGATGGAAGACTTCTACCTCGGGCACGCGACCGAGCGAATCTTCCTGCCGCTGCTCAAGCTGACGATCCCGGAGATCCGTGACTATCACATGCCGGCCGAGGGGATCTTTCACAACCTCGTCTTCGTATCGATCAAAAAGGAATATCCCGGGCAGGCGTACAAGGTGATGAACGCGCTCTGGGGCCAGGGCTTGATGTCCCTCGCGAAAGTGCTCGTGATCGTGGACGAGTGGGTGAACGTGCGGGATCCGCAGGAGGCCTGGTGGGTCGCGCTCAACAACATCGATCCGCAGCGCGACGCGCGCTTCACCATGGGGCCGGTGGACGTCCTCGATCACTCGAGCCGCACGTTCACGTACGGCTCCAAGCTCGGCATCGACGCGACGAAGAAGCTGCCCGAGGAAGGCTTCGCGCGTGAATGGCCTGGTTTGATCCTGATGGATGACGCGACCAAGCGTCGCGTGGACGAGCTCTGGCCGATGCTCGGCCTCGGAACAAAGCCATGACCGCGGCACCAGGCGCCGAGCATACCCGTGAAGGACAGACCTTCGCGCACCGCGGATCGCGCGTGCTGGCGTACATCAACTTCGTCAAGCTGCCGCACACGCTCTTCGCGCTGCCGTTCGCGCTCGTCGGCGTCGTTCTGGCGTCGTACCGCGCGCAGGTCACGTGGGGCTCGTTCGGCTGGGTCGTGCTGGCGTTCACTTGTGCGCGCTTCGCGGCGATGGGTTTCAACCGCATCGTCGACCGCGAGATCGACGCGCGCAATCCGCGCACTCGACAGCGCGAGCTGCCGAGCGGCGCGCTCCGTGTCGCCGAAGCGGTGATCGCCGTCTCGGTCGCGTCGGCGCTCTTCGTGTGGGCGGCGTGGCAGCTGAATTCGTTGTGCGGCAAGCTGTCGCCGCTCGCGCTCGGCTGGGTGTTCTTTTACAGCTACACCAAGCGATTCACGCGCTGGTGCCACCTTGTGCTCGGCGTCGGGATGTCGATCGCGCCGGTCGGCGGATACCTCGCGGTGGCGGGCCGCTGGAGCTCTCCGTGGTGGATGTTGATCACGCTCGCGCTCGCGGTCGCGACGTGGGGCGGGGGATTCGACGTCCTCTACGCGCTCCAGGACATCGACTTCGATCGCGAGCAGCGGCTTCACTCGCTGCCGGCGGCGATCGGCGGCGATCGTGCGCTGACCGTCGCCCGCGGTCTTCACATCGTCACGGTGCTCTGCCTGGCAGCGGTCGGCGCGGCGACGTTCGGGGCCGGGTCGGGGGGTTCGTTCTATGCGCTGGGAGTCGCGGCGGCGGCGGGGTTGCTCGTGTACGAGCATTCGTTGGTGACGCCCAACGACTTCTCGCGTCTCGACGCGGCGTTCTTCACGATGAACGGCGTGATCAGTATCGCCTTTTTCCTTTGCGTGCTGATCGAACGGCTCGTGCACACGAACCCGGTCGCTCTCGCGTTGCGCGCCATCGGCGCATGACGAAGCCGCCGATCGTCGTCGCGATCACCGGTGCATCGGGCGCGCCCTACGCGGTGCGCCTCCTTGCCTCGCTCGCCAAGGCGAAGGAGTCAGTCCAGCTCATCGTGTCTTCGCACGGTCTCCGGCTCCTCAAGACGGAGATGGACGTCGGTTCGATCGGCGCGCTCCGAGAGCGCGTCGGCAAGGCGGCGTGGGACACCTACGTGACGACGTTCGATGACGCCGACCGTGGCGCATCGCCGGCCTCCGGCTCGGCGGTGAACGCCGGCATGGTGATCTGTCCCTGCTCCATGGGCACTTTGTCCGCGATCGCGGCCGGGTCGTCACGCTCGCTCGTCGAGCGCGCCGCCGACGTCGCGCTCAAGGAGCGCCGCAAATTGATTCTCGTGGCGCGCGAGACGCCGCTCAGCGCGATTCATCTGGAGAACATGCTGCGGGTGACACGAGCCGGCGCCGTGGTGATGCCGGCCGCTCCGGGTTTCTACCACAAGCCGGCTTCGATCGACGATCTCGTGAACTTCGTCGTCGCGCGCGTGCTCGATCATCTCGGGGTCGCGCACTCGCTCGTGCCTCGCTGGAGCGAACGCCCCGCGGATTGATGGGTATTTCCGGCATGCCGGGCAAATCTCACGTCATTGGTCTGATCTCGGACACACACGGGCTCCTGCGGCCGGATGTTCACACGGCGCTCGCCGGCGTCGAGCTGATTCTCCACGCCGGCGACGTCGGCGGCGCCGACGTACTCGCGGAGCTCGAGCGAATCGCGCCGGTGCGCGCCGTGCGTGGAAACACGGACCCACCGGACGATCCGCCGCTACCCGCCGCGATCGAATTGACCGTCGGCGGCGTGCGAATCCACGTGAGCCACGGCCACGAAGTCGGGAGTCCCGCTCCTCGGCGGCTTCTCGAACGCTACGATGCCGACGTGATCGTGTACGGACACACGCACAAGCAGTTGGTGACTCACGTTGCCAATCGCTGGGTGGTGAATCCGGGCGCGGCCGGTCCTCGGCGGTTCGACCTCATGCCGAGTGTGGCCAAGCTCACAATTGTCGCTGGCGAAGTCGAGGTAGAGACGCTCGACCTCGCTCCGTAAGCCGCGGCCTACAGCAGCGTGAAGTGCGACACGGGATAAAGAAAGTCGTCGCCCGAGTCGTCGATGATTCTATAAAACGAGCCGCTCCCCTCGACACCGAGGCTTTCGTAGATCTTGCCCAGTGTGAGGTCGTGGCATCCGCCGGGCTCATCGCACCCGGGATACACGAGCCACGGACGAACACTCACGCACTTGACCAGAGTTGTCGGCTGCCAGGAGGTCGTCGCCATCGCTGTCGTTTGGCGGTTGCTGGGTGTGGCGCACGGGACGAACAGTGCGCCCTATGAGGCTGTGCAGAACGCGCGCCAGGGTACCCCAGGCCGCTGTACGCGGCGTCGCGATTCAGCGAACGGCTACGACGCCGCGGCCACAGCCGCGGGTGTCGCGCTCGTGCGATGCAACTCCTCAGGGAAACGACGAAACCAGGAGGACAAGAGCAACAACTCGTCGATCTCATGCGTCGGGATCTGCGTCGTTCGGCGTTCCATCGGTGAAAAGACGCTGTCGATGAGCTGCATGAGTGACGCCGCCTCATCCGTCGTCGTCGGCACCGACGCTTCGGCCCGCACGAGACCGCGACGAATCAAATAGACGCGGTCGGCCCCATCATACCCCGGCACGCTATACACAAACGAAAGGTTCTCGACCGCGAATCGCAGGTGCGCGAACTGCCCCCGCAGCGCCTCGAGCCGACGCATCTTGTCGCGCAGCGACGCCGCGCGTTCAAACTCGAGCCGCTCGCTCGCCGATTCCATATCGTTGCGCAGACGCTCGATCGGGCCGTCGTCGACGCCGTCGAGAAACGCGCGCGCGAGGAAGAGCCGCTCGTCGTACTGCTGCACCGTGCACCCGCCGACGCACGGCCCGAGACACTTCTTCACCTCGAAGCGGATGCAGCCCGGTGTGCGCGGAAACGAATCGAACAACTCCGGTTGGTCGGCGAAGTGCATTCGTTGGTCGGTGGCGCAATCGCGCAGGCCAAGCACGTCGTTCAGCTCTCGCAGCGCTTCGCCGACGCCCATCGCGCCCATGAACGGCCCGTAGTAGATCGCGTTGTCGTCGCTCCCCGGTCCTCGGACGACGACGAGCTTGGGCGCCGGCCCCTTGGTGAGCTTGATGAAGCAGTAGTTTCGCCCGTCGTTCTTCATGGCGACGTTGAAGCGCGGCCGAAACCGCTTGATGAGCCGCAATTCGGTGAGCAGCGCGCTGAACTCGCTCGGCACGTATTCCCACTCGATGCGCTCGGCTTCGCGCAGAATGCGCGCGCCCTTGTCGTCCGGAAATGCCGCGCGGAAGTAGCTGAGCAGCCGAGAACGCACTTGCTTTGACTTGCCGACGTACACGATCTCGCCGTCGGCGGCGATCATCTGGTAGACCGCCGGCCGGTCGAGCGCATTGTCCTTGACGTGCGTGCGCATCACGCGCAGCTGCGCGTCGGACGTCGGGGGGCGAAGCAGCTTTACTTTTGGCATCGCGCGCAGAAAACGGTCGACCGGCCGTCGATCGCGTGCGTCTCGATCAACCGCGCGCCGCAGCGCGAGCACCGCTCGCCGGCGCGTCCGTACACGGCGAGCTTCTCGACGAAGCGGCCGCGCTCTCCGCGGGCGTCGCGATAGTCCCGGAAGCTCGTGCCACGCGCCGCGATCGACTCACGCAGCACATCCACGATCTCTTCGCGGAGCGCGGTTGCCTCGTCGCTCGCGATCGAGCCCGCGGCGCGCGACGGGTCGATACCCGCCCGCCAGAGTGCTTCGTTCGCGTAGATGTTGCCGATGCCGGCGACGACGCGCTGATCCATCAACGTTTTTTTGATCGATTGACGGCGGCCCGCGAGGAGGGCCGATAGATGCTCGGCGGTGAACGCGCGGTCAAGTGGCTCGACGCCGAGCGAAGCCGTGTATTCGTGGAATCGCGCCCGCGACATCAGGGTCACCGTGCCGAGGCGGCGGATGTCCCGGTAGTGGAGCGTGCGCCCGTCGTCGAGCGTGAACGCCACCGTCGAATAGCGGCGTTCGTCGGCGGCCAGAGTTCCGTCGTCGATCAGCAGCGCGCCGGTGAATCTCGGCTGGACGACGAGGTGTTCGCCGGACGACAGCGACATCACGACCAACTTGGCGCGCCGCCAGCACCGCTCGATCGTGGCGCCCGTGACTCGGCGGACGAACCGGCCGGGCGAGCTCTCGCGCAGGACGTCGGCTCGTCGCACGACGACCCGTTCTATCCGCCGGCCCGCGACCTCTTGGTCGAGGTCGCGGGCGATCGTTTCAGTCTCGGGAAGCTCGGGCACGGCGCGAAAGTTCGCGCCACGCGATATCGGAACGGAACTGCTTGCCGGCGAATTCGACGCCGCGCGCATACTCCTGGCTTCGCGCGCGGGCGTCTTCGAGCGTCGGACCGACGCCGGTGACGGCGAGAACACGACCGCCGGACGTCTCCAGGCTCCCGCTTTTGCCCTTCGTCGTGCCCGCGTGAAAGACGAAGACGTCGCGCTCGGCGGCCGGTAAACGAATCGCATCGCCGGTGCGAGGTTGCTCGGGGTAGCCCGCCGCGGCGATCACCGTCGTCACCGCCGCTCGATCCGCGGCGACGGAAGATTCCGACAGCCGCCCGCCGCGCGCGACGGTCGACATGGCGTCGAAGATGCCTGCGTCGTCGCCGAGCGCCGGCAGAACCGTCTCGGTCTCCGGATCGCCGAAGCGGCAGTTGAACTCCACCACTTTGGGACCGGCGGCGGTCAGCATCAGTCCCACGTACAGCAAACCCGTGAACGGAGCGCCGCGCGCTTGGAGCGCCGCCAGCGTCGGTCGGACGACGCGGTCGACGACGTCGTCGGTGAACGCCGGCGAGTCGGTAAGAGAAACCGGGCAGTACGCGCCCATGCCGCCGGTGTTCGGACCACGATCGCCGTCCGCGAGACGCTTGTGGTCTTGCGACGCCGGCAGCGTCACGACGCGCTCGCCGTCGGTGATCACAAAGACGGAAAGTTCTTCGCCGTCCATGAACTCCTCGACGAGCACTGTGTCGCCGGCCTCTCCAAAGGCGTGGTCGCTGAGCATCGCCGCCGCGGCGCTTCTCGCGTCGTCGATGCTCGTCGCGACGATCACGCCCTTTCCCGCGGCAAGTCCGGAGGCCTTGATCACCACGCGCTGAGATTCGTCGGCCAACTCGTCGATCGCTCGATTCGCCTCGGCGAGAGAGCCGCACGTGCGCGCGCGGGCCGTCGGAACGCCGGCGTCGACCATGATCCCCTTGGAGAACGCCTTGGACGACTCGATCGCCGCGGCGGCGCGCGACGGTCCGAAGATCGGCATCGACTCGGCGCGAAACGCGTCGGCGAGGCCGGCGGCGAGCGGCGCTTCCGGGCCAACGAGCGTCCAGTCGACGCGCTCTTGCCGCGCCAGCGCGACGAGTCCGGCGGCGTCGGTCGCTCGAACAGGAACGCACGTCGCAATCTCGCCGATCCCGGGATTGCCGGGCGCGGCGAGAATTCGAGACGACGGATTTTCTTGGCGCAGGCGCCAGGCGAGCGCGTGTTCGCGCCCGCCTCCGCCCACGAGAAGGATGGTCAGCGGTTCCGCCACGCGGAGCTCACCGCGTCGCGCGCCCGACTGAGCCCATCCTTGAACTGATTCACCGTCTCGCGGGTCTTCTGCCCGTAGTAACCCGCGGCGTCGGCGTAATCCTCACCGAGCGGCTGATCCTTGTCACCGCTTCCGCGTCGCACGTAGTCGCCGGCCATGATCTTGTCGAAGCCGCCCGCGCGCTGCCAACGCAGAAGCTCGGCCGCGCGAACGGTGTGCATTGGGTGCGTGCGCATCACGGTGTTGAGAATCTTGAGCACCGTGTCCCAGGCGTCGCCGCCTGTCTCGTAGGCCTCGGCCTGACGAATGAACTCCTCGACGCGCAGCGTGTCGCCGTACGGCTTGCCGCCGGCGAGCTTCATCTCGGCGCCCATGACCTTGTTGAGGTCTTGCACGGCAAGCAGGCCGGCGCGGTCCGACGAGAACTCGCTCTTGCGGCTCCACTCGAGCAGCGCGAGCTGGAAGGGCAGAAGCGCCGCCGCAGCGAGGAAGGGCAGGTTGCTCACGCCGAAGTACATCAGGATCACGGCAATCGTGGTGTACGTCGGATGCCCGCTCATGATGTGCCCGAGCTCGTGCCCGAGGATCGAGCGCACTTCGTCTTCGTCGAGGATTTCGAGCAGCCCGGAGTGAATCACGACGAACGGCTTGTCGAATCCCACCGCCATCGCGTTGGCGACCGGCGTTTGGCTCACGTACAGCTCGGGGCGTTCGGGCCAATCGAGGGTCTCGAGGACTTCGGTCCACATGGCGTTCAGCTGCGGCCGTTGACCGGGGGTCACCTGCACCGCATCGCCCAGAAACAGCTGGCGGATTCCGCGTTCGCCGAAGAAGCCGGCGACCTTTCTCACAACCTCGTCGAAGCCGGGAATGGCGCGGAGCGTGTTGAGCGCGGCGCGGTCGGCCGGGTGCTCCCACGCGCGTGACGAGATCTGGACGAGCTGGACGCGGTTTGCCATGGCGAAGTCTGGATGAAGGTCGCTGTCTCTGGAGGGGGCGGGTAGTCGCTCCGATCCCTACGGTGCTCCGCTTCCGATTGTGTCGCGAGCGCGCGAGCCTCTCGCTGATTCGCGCCCGCCGCCAGCCCTTTCCGGAATCCCGTCGAACGCCTGTTCCAGGTCGGCCAGCAAATCGCCGACGTCTTCCACCCCGCAAGAAAGCCTGACCAGGCCGTCGCTCAACCCGAGCGCGGCACGGCGATCCGGTGGAACCGACGCGTGCGTCATACCGGCCGGCTGGCTGATCAGGGACTCCACGCCGCCGAGTGATTCGGCGAGCGCGAAGACGCGGACGCGGCCGAGCACGTGGGCGGCCCGCTCTTTCGTCCCGAGCTCCACGCTGATCATGCCGCCGAAGCCGGACATCTGCCGCTTGGCCAACTCGTGCTGCGGGTGAGACGGCAAGCCGATGTAATACACATTCTCGGTGCCGACGCGCTCGACCAGCCACTTGGCGATCTCGCGGCCGTTCGCGTCGTGCTGCCGCATGCGGAGGTGCAGGGTCTTCGTGCCGCGAAGCGCGAGCCAAGCGTCGAACGGTCCCGCGACCGCGCCGGCGGCGTTGTGGATGAATTGCAATCGCGCGCCGAGATCGTCGTCGCGAGTCACCGCGCAGCCGCCGATCATGTCGCTGTGGCCGTTCAAGTATTTCGTGGTCGAGTGGTACACGATGTCCGCGCCCAGCTCGAGCGGCCGCTGGAAATACGGTGATGCAAACGTGTTGTCGACGACGAGCAGCGCGTTCGCGCGGTGCGCGATGTCGGCGACGGCCGCGATGTCCGTGAGCCGCATGAGCGGATTGCTCGGCGTCTCGGCCAGAACGAGCCTTGTCTCGGGGCGCATCGCGTCGGCGACGCGCTGAGGATCGCGCGTGTCGACGTAGGTGAAGCTCAGACCGAAGTTCTGCAGGAGCTTGTCGAACAGGCGGAACGTTCCGCCGTAAACATTTTCCGCGCAGACGACGTGGTCGCCGGCGCGGAAGAGCTTCATGATCGAATCGAGGCAGCCCATGCCGCTCGAAAACGCGAATCCGTGGCGGCCGTTCTCGAGCGCGGCCACGTTGCGCTCGAACGCCTCGCGAGTCGGGTTCTTTCCGCGGGCGTATTCGTACCCTTTGTTCTGACCCAACCCTTCCTGCACGTACGTCGAGGTCAGGTACACCGGCGTCATGATGGCGCCGGCGAGGGGTTCGGGGCGCTGGCCGGCGTGGATGGCGCGAGTGCCAAATCCCGTAGCGAGATCGTCATCAAAGACTCGAGTCATGCCGATACTCTATCCTGTGCCATGCGTAGAAGTTAACCCCTGAAGGCGACTTGACGAAGCCGAACCCCACTCGATGATCGCGCGGCCGCACGAAGTCTCCCCGGTTTTGCCCTGCTGTCTGGTCGTCGACGACGAGCCGCGCCTTCGACAGGCCATGGTCCACCTGATGCGCGCCGACGGGTTCCAGTGCGTCGAGGCGGCCAACGGCGTCGAAGCGCTCGAGCAGTTGGAACGCTATCCCGTGTCGCTGATGCTGAGCGACCTCCGAATGCCGAAGATGGACGGCCTCGAGCTGCTCCGAGAATCGCGGGTGCGCTTTCCCGACATCGCCGTGGTGATGATCACCGCCGTCGCGGACGTTCAAGTCGCGGTGAGCTGCTTGGCCAACGGGGCGGCCGATTACGTCGTCAAACCGTACCAGATCGACGACGTCCGGGCCCGAGTCGCCCAAGCGCTCGACAAGCGGCGGTTGCTCCTCGAGAATCGCGCGTATCGCGAGAGCCTCGAGGATCGGGTCAAGGAACAAGCTCGCGAGAACGAAGAGCTCTTCCTCGCCAGCATTCAATCGCTCGCCGAAGCGCTCGAGCTCAAAGACCCTTATACACGCGGCCATTCGATTCGCGTGAGCCAGTACTCGCGCGCCATCGCCCGCGCGATGGGTCTGTTCGGAGACATGCTGCGGCAAATCGAGCTCGGCGGACACGTCCACGACATCGGCAAAATCGGCGTTCGCGAAGCGGTGCTCAACAAGGCCGAGCGGCTCACCGCTGAAGAGTACGAGCACATCATGACGCACCCGGTGCTCGGCTGGCGAATTCTCGCTCCACTCCTCGGCGACCGGCCCTGCGCGCTCAACATCGTGCGTTCACACCACGAACGCTACGATGGGTTGGGGACGCCGGACGGTCTTCACGGAAATCAGATCCCTCTCGAGGCGCGCATCGTCGCCGTCGCCGACGCGCTCGACGCGATGACGAGCGATCGGCCATATCGCCCGAGCGAGATGTCTCTTTGCGCGGCGCTCGAGGAGATCCGCCGCAACACGACGACGCAGTTCGATCCTGACGTCGTCGAGGCACTCACTCGCGTCGTCGCCGCGGGCGATCTCCAGCTTCTTCCCAAGTCCCCGCACGGTTCGCTGGTTCCGGCGCATTGATGCGTCGGCCGCGCTTCGCGAACGCGAAGCCCGCCGCCCACCGCGGCTTGACCCTTTCCTCGGACGACTAGGTTTCGCCCGATGTCCACCGACGGATTGATGGTGAGTGTCTCGGGCATTCGCGGCCGCGTCGGTGGGGCGCTCACGCCGGATGTCGTCGCGTGCTATGCGGCCGCGTTCGGAGCTTGGTCCGCGTCTCGGGCCGGGACGACCAAAGCGGCAGGCACGCGCCCGAGAATCGTCGTCGGCCGCGACAGCCGTGTCTCGGGGCCGATGTTCCACCGAGTGGTTCTCGGCGCGCTGCAATCCGTCGGCTGCGACATCATCGACATCGGATTGACGACCACTCCAACGTGCCAGCTTGCCGTCGAGCACCATCACGCGGCGGGCGGTCTGATGATCTCGGCGAGCCACAATCCGATCGAGTGGAACGCACTCAAGTTCATCGGGCCGACCGGGCTTTTTCTCGAGGCGTCCGAGGGGAACGAGATGCGCGCGCTGGTCGAGGGCGGGATTGCGCGCGCGACGTGGGATCACCTCGGCGAGATCGAGCTGGATGACCGTGCGATCCTGCGACACATCGAACGTGTCCTTGCGATACCGTACCTCGACGTCGCCGGCATTCGCGCGCGCGGCTTTTCCGTCGCAGTCGATTGCGTCCGAGGAGCTGGTGCCGTGATCATGCCGGAGCTCCTCGAGCGGCTTGGCTGCCGTGTCACGACGATCAACGCCGAAACGGATGGAAGATTTCCGCGGCCGCCGGAACCGGTGGCGGAGAATCTTGGGGAGCTGGAACGACTCGTGCTCAAAACCCGCGCGGCGATCGGATTCGCGGTGGATCCCGACGTGGACCGTCTTGCGTTGGTCTCGAACGAAGGGAAGGCGATTGGCGAGGACTTCACGCTGGCATTGGCGGCGAGAGTGGTCCTCAGGCATCGACGAGGCGCACTTGTAACGAATCTTTCCACCAGCCGGATCGTCGAGGATGTGGCCGTCTCGGCGGGGGTCCCTGTCCTCAGGGCGCCGGTTGGCGAAGTGAACGTCGCGGTTCGTATGCGCGATGAGAGGGCTCCGATTGGTGGCGAAGGAAATGGTGGCGTGATTCTATCCGAGGTGCATCTTGGACGGGATGCGCCGGTGGGCGCGGCGCTCGTCCTACAACTGCTGCACGAGGAGAATCGCTCTCTGTCCGAGATCGTCGCGGAGCTGCCGAAGTACGTCATCGTCAAAGACAAGCTGGACCGCCCGTCCGCTCCGCTCGGTACGGTGTACGAAGCGTTGCGCGCGGCGTTTCCGGATGCCGAGGCGGACGCGCAGGATGGCCTCAGGCTCGCGTGGATCGACCGGTGGGTTCACGTTCGACCGTCCGGTACCGAGCCCATCGTGCGCGTGATCGCCGAGGCTCCGACCGACGCGGCCGCTCGAGAACTGGTGCGCAAATCACGCGAGCCGCTCGATGCGCTCGCCGCTCAACATTGAACCGGATTCGCAATTCATGTGCGGAATAGTCGGATACGTCGGATCTCGTAGCGCCGGAACGCTGTTGGTCGAGGGGCTCAAGCGTCTCGAATATCGTGGCTACGATTCGGCCGGAATCGCGATGATGAACGGCAACGGGCTCGAGACTCGCAAAGCGAAGGGCAAGATCTCGATGCTCGAGTCGGTGCTGAAGACGAATCCCATTCACGGCAGTGTCGGGATCGCCCACACGCGCTGGGCGACGCACGGCGCGCCGAGCGAGGGCAACGCGCATCCGCAGGTCGACTGCACCAACACGATCGCGGTCGTCCACAACGGCATCATCGAGAACTACAGCGCCTTGCGGAAGATGCTCCAGATGCAGGGGCACACGTTCAAGTCGGACACCGATACGGAGGTTCTCGCGCACCTGATCGAGGCCGCCATCGCCGACGAGCCGCTCGAGGACGCGGTGATCGACGCGCTCAACTTGGTCGAGGGCACCTACGGCATCGCGGTCGTTTCGAGCAAAGAGCCCGGCAAGATCGTCTGCGCCCGCCAGGGGAGCCCGCTGCTCATCGGCCTCGGCGACGGCGAGAACTACGTGGCGAGCGACGTGGCCGCGATTCTCAAGCACACGCGCCAGGTCGTCTACCTCGACGACGGAGAGATGGGCGTGCTGACCAAGGACGGATACACGGTTCTCGATTTGAACGCGCGCCGTATTTCCAAGGGCGTGAGCCGGATCGATTGGTCGCTCGATGAGATCGAGAAGGGCGGCTTCGACCACTTCATGCTCAAGGAGATCTTCGAGCAGCCGCAGACGATCCAGAACACGATGCGCGGACGTCTCGTCGTCGACGAAGGCTTCTCGAAGCTCGGCGGTCTGAATCTCACGCGCGAAGAACTCCAGTCGATCAACCACGTCGTGATCACGGCGTGCGGCACGAGCTGGCACTCGGGGTTGATCGGCGGGATGTACATCGAGGAGCTCGCTCGGCTGCACGCGGAAGTGGAGTACGCGTCGGAGTTCCGGTATCGCAATCCGATCGTCGACGACAAAACGCTGTGTGTCGTGATCTCGCAGTCCGGCGAAACGGCGGACACGCTCGCCGCGATGCGCGAAGCGAAACGCCGTGGGGCGAAAACGCTCGGCCTCGTGAACGTCGTCGGCTCGACGATCGCGCGCGAAGACAACGGCGGCATCTATTTGCATGCCGGTCCGGAGATCGGCGTCGCATCGACGAAGGCGTTCACGAGCCAGGTCATCGCGCTCGCGCTGCTCACGCTCAAGCTCGCGCGTCTCCGCAACATGTCGCTCGTCGCCGGCAAGGAAGTCGCGCAAGCCATGCTCGCGCTCCCGGATCAGATCCAGTCGATCCTCGACCGGGCGCCCGAGATCGAGAAGCTCGCCGACCGATTCAAGAACGCGACCAACTTCTTGTACTTGGGCCGCGGCTACAACTTCCCGGTCGCTCTCGAAGGGGCGCTCAAGCTGAAAGAGATCAGCTACATCCACGCCGAGGGGTATCCCGCGGCCGAGATGAAGCACGGCCCCATCGCCCTGATCGATTCCGAGATGCCCGTCGTGTTCGTGGCGCCCCACGACGCCGTGTTCGAGAAAGTCGTCTCGAACATCCAGGAGGTGAAAGCGCGTGGCGGCAAGGTCATCTGCATCACCAGCCAGCCTGAACCAGTTCTCGATGGGATGATCGACTACGAGATCCGGATTCCGCAGACGATCGACATGCTCTACCCCGTCCTGACCGTCGTGCCGCTCCAGCTGCTGGCGTACTACATCGCCGTGAAGCGCGGGCTCAACGTTGACCAGCCGCGAAACCTGGCGAAGTCAGTCACCGTGGAGTGACTTGAAGCCACTTGACTAGTGGGTTCACTGCATGTACTATTCATGCGTGAACGACACTATCGTCAGTCAGTCGCCGAAACACCTGGATGCCATCCTGCAGACGGCCCATGCCCTCGAAGCGCGCCTCGAAGCGGCGCTGGGAGAGGCCGGGCTGTCCGGAGCCAAGTTCTCTGTTCTGAGCGAGTTGGTACGCTCAGGAGAGGCATTGCCGCTCGGTGAGCTAGCGTCCAGACTGGCCTGTGTCCGATCAAACATGACCCAGCTGGTCGACCGCTTGGAGGCCGATGGCCTGGTTCGCCGGGTGGCGGATCCCAACGATCGACGCTCGGTAAAGGCGCAGATCACCGACGAAGGCGCAAGCCGCCAGGCCGATGGGGCAAAAAGGGTCGAGACGCTCGAACACGAGTTAGCGGCCCTCGTCTCTCAGGCCGACGGCGCCGCGCTGCATCGCATGCTGCTTGCTCTGCGGTGAGGCCATGTCCGCATCGCTGTTTTTTGTTCGTAAGGTACAGATATGCACTTTCGATGTGCGAATCATACAGAGATGACCGATGCCGGCCTGTCTCTTCCAGGCTCACTAGTAGCTCTTGAGGATTCCCATGAACACCACTGATGCAACCACCGTTTGGACCGTCGACCCCGCGCACGCCGAGTTGGCGTTCTCCGTCCGCCACCTGATGATCAGCAACGTGCGAGGACGGTTCGGCAAAGTCGAAGGGACCGTCACCGTCGACAACGCGGACCCGAATCAGTCCAAGATCGACGTGACGATCGACGTCAATTCGATCGACACGCGCCAGGAGATGCGCGACAATCACCTTCGGTCTGCCGATTTCTTCGACGCGGGCAAGCATCCGACGATGCACTTCGTGAGCAAACGGATCGCCGGCGATGTCACGAAGGATTTTCAGATCATCGGCGACCTCACGATCCGCGGCACGACGCGCGAGATCGAGCTGAACGCGAACCTCGAGGGGCGCGGCAAGGATCCGTGGGGGAACGAGCGCGCGGGGTTTCACCTCAGCGGTTCGCTCAACCGCCACGACTTCGGCTTGAACTGGAACCAGGCGCTCGAAGCCGGCGGCGTCACGGTCGGCGCCGAGGTCAAGATCTCGATCGACGTGGAGATCTACCACAAGCTCGAGACGCTGAGCGCCGCGGCGTAGTCGCCCGGCGACCAGCGGCGCGGGCATGTCTCCGCTAGCTTCTTGCGTCGACATGCCCGCGCACCAGCTGATAGGTTCCTCGCTTCCGCGCTTTGCACCTCTGCTCGGAATGCTGGTCATCTAGCTTTGAGAGTTCTCGTTCAACGCGTCACCCGCGCCAGCGTGAGCGTAGACGCTCGTGTCGCCGGCGCGATCGACCGCGGGTTCGCGGTTCTCGTCGGATTCACCCACACGGACGCGCTCGACCACGTCGAGTGGATGGCCGAGAAGCTCGTCGGCCTGCGCCTGTTCGCCGACGACGAAGACAAGATGAATCGCTCGATCGTCGACGTCGGCGGCGCGATGCTCGTCGTGTCGCAGTTCACGTTGTACGGCGATGCGGTGAAAGGGCGCCGGCCGAGCTTCGTCGACGCGGCTCGTCCGGAGCACGCGCAGCCGCTCTACGACAAGTTCGTCGACGGGCTTCGAAAGCGCGGGGTGCCCGTCGAGACCGGCGAGTTCGGCGCGGCGATGCAAGTCGAGATCGTGAACGACGGCCCGGTCACGCTCTGGATCGAGCGGTGAGTCGCCCGCCGGTCGTTCTCGCGTCGGCATCGCCGCGGCGTCGCGAGCTGCTGCGTCTCATCGGCGTCGAACACGTCGTCACACCGGCCGACATCGACGAGACTCACCGGCCCGGCGAAGCGCCGGCCGTCTACGCCGAGCGTCTCGCGCGGGAAAAGGCGACGGCGATCGGCCGCACGGATGCCATCGTCATCGGCAGCGACACGGTCGTAGTCGTCGACGGGGACGTGCTTGGAAAGCCGCACGACCGCGACCACGCCGCGGACATGCTCCGCCGTCTGAGCGGCCGCTCTCACGTCGTCATGACCGCCGTCGCCGTCGCCTGGCGCGGCCGAACGTCCTCGGGCGTCGAAGAGGTCGGCGTCACCTTTCGCGAGCTCGGCGACGACGAGATCCGGCGCTACATCGAGACCGGTGAACCGATGGACAAAGCCGGCGCGTACGGAATCCAAGGATTCGGTGCGACGATCGTCGACCGCGTGGACGGCGACTACTTCGCCGTCATGGGCCTGCCGCTCAACCGCCTCGTGCGGCTCTGCCGCTCGCTCGGACTCGGCTACGAATTCGGGCCGCTCACGGCCGACGCGTAGTTCACCCGCCAGCGCTCGACGCGGTCGAGGACGTCCTCGACGCGAATGCGCACCATTCGCTCGAGCCGATTTTCCATGGTGATCGGATACTCTTCGCCGGGGTCCCCATACGCGTCGACGATCAGGTCGTGAAACCGCCGATAGGGCCCTGTTCGCCTCGGGTTCGTGTAGCCCATGAGCGAGACCACTGGCCGGTCGAGCGCCACGGCCATGTGGAGCGGACCGGTGTCGGGCGAGAGCACCAAGGACGAACCGTCGAGAATGCCGACGAGATTCCTGAGACCGCTGCCGAGCGCCGAGACGACCGGAGCGCTCGCGCGCGCGAGGATTGCTTGTTCGGCGAGCACCTCTCGCGTCGAATGGCCGCCGACGAGCACCGGCTGCAGACCGAAGTCGTAGTACAGCGCGTCCGCCACGGTGGCCCAGCGCTCGGGGAGCCAGTCCTTTTGCGGTTTGCTCGTCGCCACGACGATCGACGCGGCGGGCCGATCGAACGGCGCGAAGAATTCGCGCTGTATCGCGCGCTCCTCGCCCCACGGACCGAGATTCCAAACGACGTCGCCGATGGGCACGCCCAACGCGGTCAGGAACTCGAAGTACTGATCCTGCACGTGCTGCTGCGCGTGGGGCGGAATTCGCTGGTTCGTGAACAACCAATTCATGTCGCGGGCGCGCGCTTTGTCGAACCCGAGCTTGATCGGCGCGCGGGCGAGCGACGTGACGATTCCCGCCTTGAAGTACACCTGAAGATCGATCACCACGTCGAAGGGTCGCGCGGCGAGCTCGCGCCGCACGTCGAGAAACACGCGCCAGCCTCGAGCCCGGTCGAAGAGGATCATCTCGTTCACCGCCGGGTGACCGAAGACGAGGCTCATCGGGCCTGGTTGCAGCACCCACGTAACGTGCGTGTTGGGCGCGTATCGCTTGAGCGAGTTCACCACGGGAAGAACGTGAACGGCGTCCCCCACCGCGCTCATCATGACGATGCAGACGCGATCGAGGCGATCAGGCCTCTCGCTCATCGCCCCGGCAAGACCTCGAGCTCTTCGATCTCGCGGACGATCATCGACGCCGAGATTTCCGTCGGCGTCTTCCGGTGCAGCATCCGCCACACGCCGGCGCCTTGCGGGAAGGTGCGCTCGGGTTGCCCCGGCGCGAAGACGCCGACGACGGGCACGCCGAAGGCCGCGGCCATGTGCAACGGGCCCGAGTCGTGCCCGACCATGCACGTCGCGCGCGACAGCACGGCCGCCGTGTTGGCGAGTGATGCGTCGCCCTCCGCCTCGCCCAGCGCGTCCGAGTACGAGCCGCGGGGCTGCGGTTGCGAGCGACGCAATTCCGCGAGCTCCTCGGGGGTGCCGACCCACACTGTCGGCATGCCGAGCGTCTCCAACTGAGCGGCGACGCGAACCCACTCGCCCAACGGGACACAGCGCGCGCGATCGCCGGCGAACGGATGGAGCGCCGCGAATCGCGCCGGCAGCGCGCCGCCCAGCGCTCGAACGGTTTCCGACAGCGGGGCGGCGTCGAGCTGATAATGATTGGCACGGTTGTCGATCCCGAACGCCTTGAGCATCCTACCTTGCTCGCGCACGACCGGCTTCTGCGGGTCCTGCGCGGGAAGCACGTGCGTCAAAAACGTGTCGTTGCGATGCCGAGCCAATCCGATGCGAACGGGAATCGCCGCCGCCGCGACGGCCGCCGCCGTGCGCCACGGCGCCTCGCTCAACACGGCGACGTCGTATTGCCCCTGACGCACCTCGTTCATCGCGCCGAAGAAGCGCAGCATCGGTCCGCGCGAATGGCCGGCGGGCGGAGACCAGAAGGGATCCGCCGCGATGACCCGGCGCACGTGCGGCACGAGCGCCGCGACCGGTGCCGTGTACGCCTTGCACCAGATGTCGATTGTCGCGTTGGGAAACGCCTCGCGCAGCGGCGGGGCGAGCGCCGACGAGAACACGAGGTCGCCCAGGTTGTCCAACGCGACGATCAGGATGCGTTCGGGTGTGGCGAACGGGACGCCGGTCATCTCGTGCGGGGCCCGCGCCTGCGTCCCGGCGCTTGCGTCACCGAGCCGAGCGACGGAAGTTGCGCGCCGTGACGATCCGCGTGCTGCACGTCGACACGGAGAAAGGGTGGCGTGGCGGCGAGCGACAAACGCTCTGGCTCGCCGCCGAGATGGCTAAACGCGGACACGAGTCGGTGGTCGCCGCCCGTCACGGCGAACCGCTGGCGTCGCGGGCCGCGGCGACGGGCCTCGACGTCGTCGACTGCGCCCCCGCCTCGGAGCTCGACGTGCGCGCCGCGCTGCGTCTTCGGCGCGAGATCCTTGCTCGACGGATCGAAGTCGTCCACGCGCACACCGCGCACGCCGTCGCGATCGGGGCGATGGCCACGATCGGCACCGGAATACCTCTCGTCGTCGCGCGGCGTGTGGACTTTCCGCTCCGCGCGAACGCCGGGACCCGCTGGAAGTACGGTCGTGCGGCGAAGATCGTCGCCGTCTCGAACGCCGTCGCGAACGTTCTCGTCGCAGGCGGAGTCGATCGTTCGAGGATCTCGGTGGTGCCCGATGGGGTCGACGTGCACCGAACCGTCCACCCGGCGACGCCCGCGACGCTCGCCGCATGCGGCGTGGCGTCGAATCGTTCTCTCGTCGTCCAAGTGGCCCAGCTGGTCGGTCATAAGGATCCTGTGAACTTCGTCCGCGCGATGGCGTACGCAAACCGAGCGAGCCCTAACTTGCAAGCGCTGCTCGTGGGTGACGGCCCGCTTCGGGAGGAAGTCACCGATGAAATCCAGCGGCTCAGGCTGGTTGACGTCATCCGCCTGACAGGATTCCGGGAGGACGCCGACTCGCTGCTCGCCGCGGCCTCGGTCGCGTGTCTCAGCTCCCGCGAAGAAGGCATGGGATCCGTGCTCCTCGACGCGATGGCCTTCGGCCGCCCCATCGCCGCCACGCGAGCCGGAGGCATCCCCGAAATCGTCGTCGATGGAGAAACCGGGCTGCTCGCCGAGCGCGAGGACCCGGAGGCCCTCGGCGACGTCATCGTCCGTCTGGCGACCGATCGCGCGCTCGCCGACCGCCTCGCCGCGGGCGGTCGCCGGCGCGTCGAGGACTTCTCGGTCGAACGATTGACGGATCGCACGATCGAAGTTTACGAGCGCGTGACAGCGGATAGAGAAGCCTCGAACACCGAGCGCGCGAGCACGGCGAGTTCCGACTCGTCCAGCGTGGCACCCTGACGCTCCCGCCACTTCCGCGCCGATCGCGAAAGGCGCGCGATGTTCGCCGCCATCACGTCTTCGCGCTCGAAGGTCACGCGGTCGACGTCGAGCGCGAGGGCCTCGAGCGCGTCGCCACGCGGACAGAGGAGAACGTTCTTCACGTTCAAGTCGTGGTGACGGGCGCCGGCGACTGCGAGCTTGCGGAGCAGATCGGCCACCGCCGCCCAGGCGCGCGCGCGAAGCGACTCGTCCGATTTCGTGAGAACGGCCGACAAATCGAAGCTGTCGGGCACCTCGCGCGTGGCGACGTCGGCCCGCCGGAGTCCGAACGGCGCGGGATAGATCGCGTACGCGAGCAGCTCGGGCGTCGGCACGCCCGCGCCTAAGAGTCGCAACGACGCCTCCAGCTCCAACGGCGCGCGCGTGGGCCCGAGAAACACGTCGCGCGTCAATGGTCCGAACAGCCCGCCGTGCCGGTTGTGGCGCACGACCACGCGGGCGCCGTCAGGCAGGGGAGCGGCGTACGCGATGCCACGCCCGGCGAGCGCCCTCGCGGCGGCGTGACGACGCGCGTACTCATGCAATGTCGCGGAACCCGATTCGAGAGCGGCTCGAATCGACCCGGCGACGAGTTGTGCGCTCACCACCTCGGCGCCGCCGACCGCGAACGCGACGTAGCCGGATGGAACGGCGCGCGCGTCGGACGGCATCAGACGACGGCGACGCAGTACACGGTGACCGGCTGCACTTTGTTCTTGAGCTCCATCGGCGCTCGCTCGATGAGAGTCGCCGGCGTCGTGAGAGCCCGTCGTACATCCTCGGTGATGAGGATTTCTCCCGAGTCGGCACCGGAGCAAAGACGATACGCCGTGTTCACCGTGTCGCCGATGACGGTGAACTCGAGGCGCCTCTCCGAGCCGATGTTGCCCGCGAAGGCTTCGCCGTAGTTCAGCCCGATGCCGACCTTGAGCTCGGGGCGGCCGCTCGTTCGCCAATGCGCGTTGAGCCCGTCGAGGGCCTTCATCATGTCGATCGCCGCCGCGACGGCGTTGTCGGCGTCATGATCTCCGCCAATCGGCGCGCCCCAGTGCGCCATCAGGGCGTCGCCCATGAATTTGTCGAGCGTACCGTTGTGCCGAAAAACGCAGTCCACCATCTCGGTGAAATACTCGGTGAGCAGGCTCGCCGTATCCTCGGGGCGCATCGACTCGGCGAGCGCGGTGAAACCGCGGATGTCGCTGAAGAGCACCGCGACCGGCCGTTTGTCGCCGCCCAGTCGAATCGTCTCCGACGACTCGGCGATGCGTTGCGCGATCTGCGGGGCGAAAAAGCGCTCGAAGTTGCTGCGCGCGATCACCTGGCGCTGAATCCGCTGGATGAATTCGCCGTTCTCTATCGCGACCGCGGCGATGCCGGCGAACGCGACGCAGAAATCCAGGTCATCTTCGTCGAACCGGTGCTCCGATCCTATCGAATCGACGTAGAGCACGCCGAGCGCGCGCCCCTCGGTGCCCATGAGCGGAACGCAGATCGCCGATCGCACCTGCTGCATCACGACCGACTGTCCGGTAAAGCGCGAATCCTCGCCGGCATTGTCGGTGAGGATCGCCATCTTGTCATCGAGCGCCTTGCGCGCGATCGACTTCGGAATCGCGCCCGCCGTATTCGTTCCCTTGCGGTCGCGCGCGAACTTCGGGAGCAGGTTGCCGTGCTCGTCGACGAGGATGATCGCGACGCGATCGACCTCGAGAATCTGATATGCGTAGCCGGCGATCTTGGCGAGCAACGCGTCGGTGTCGGCCGCCCAGCCAAGCCCCTTCGACACCTCGAGCAGCGTGGCGAGCTTGCGACGGCTCTTCTCGTCGGCGCCGAGTTCGGGCGCGTCGCCGTCGAGGATGGCGCGTTGACGCACGATCGTCGGGCCGGTGACTGCGGTCGCCGCGGTCTGCACCTTGGGCGACTCACCCTCGAGCCGGAACGTGACTTTGCCGAAGGCGATCACGTCGCCGGGGACGATCGGCGCGGTGGTGATCTTGTTGCCGTTGACGAAGGTTCCGTTGCTCGACCCGAGGTCGTGCACGGTGAGGCCGTTCTCGTCGCTCAAGATCTGTGCGTGGCGCCGCGAGACGGTCGGGTCGACGACGGGCAGATCCGCGGTGGGCGCGCGGCCGATGATCGCCGAGATCGAGCTGAGCTCGAAGGTCAGCGTTCCGTCGGTGCTCGCGAGGCGATAGGGCATCGTTCCGTTATACCCGTACGCTCGTGCGGCGAGCCGCGCGAACCTGTCCGATCGCGGTGAGGAGCGCGCGGACCTTGTTTTCGTGCTCGAGGAACTCCTGCTCGGGAATCGAGTCGTAGACGACGCCCGCCGCCGCCTGAACCGACGCGATGCCGTGCGCGATCACACACGTGCGAATCGTGATCGCGAGGTCCATTCGCTTTGCCCCCGCGCCGATGTAGCCGACCGCGCCGCCGTACGGACCGCGGCGCTCGGGCTCCATTTCGTCGATGATCTCCATCGCACGAACCTTGGGCGCGCCGGTCAGCGTGCCGGCGGGAAACCCCGCCCGGAACGCATCCATCGCCGTGAGGCCGTCGCGCAATTTGCCGTCCACTTGGCTCACGAGGTGGAGGACGTGCGAGTAGCGCTCGACGACCATGAGCTCGGAGACCTTCACCGTGCCGTATTCGGCGATTCGGCCGACGTCGTTGCGTCCGAGATCGACGAGCATCAGGTGTTCGGCGCGCTCCTTCTCGTTGCTCACCAATTCCTGCATCATGCGCGCGTCGTCTTCGGCGGACCGTCCGCGCCGCCGCGTTCCCGCGATCGGCCTGAGCGTCACCGTTCCATCGGTGGCGACGCGAATCAGGAGTTCGGGGGAACTCCCCACGATTTCCGTGCCGTCGAGGACCAAATGATACATGTACGGCGACGGGTTGATCACGCGCAGCGCGCGATAGAGATCGGTCGGCGCGAAGTCGAGCGGAACGTCGATGCGACGCGCGACCTGCACCTGGAACGCGTCGCCGGCGATGATGTACTGCCGCACACGCTCCACGTCGGCGAGAAACTTGTCGCGCTCGTATCTCGAGCGGCCCGCCACCGGCGGGGCGTTCGGGTCGAGGTCGAGGGGCTCGAGCATCGACGGACCGCGCAGGCGCTCGACGGTGGCTTCGACGGCGGAGCAGGCGCGCGCGTACGCGATGTCGAGCTGCGCATCGGTCGAATTCGGCTCCACGCGCGCCCCTGCGACGACCCGCGCCTGTGAGCGCAGGTTGTCGAAGATGACGAGAGCGTCCGTGAAAACGAACAGCGCATCGGGCACGTCTACGCCCCGTGCCGGCGGTGTCGGCAAGCGCTCGATGAGGCGTGCGACGTCATAGCCGAAGTAGCCGACCGCGCCGCTCCAGAACTCGCCGACTTCCGGCGCATCGACCGGATCGGCGGCGCGGAGCAGCGCCTCGAGGTCGGCAAGCGGATCGACCGGCGTGCGCGCGTTGTGCCAGCCGCGATCGGAGGTCCAGTCGTGGACGACGCCGTCCTGGAGACGCCACGCCGCTCGCGGTGCGGTGCCCATGAAGGTGTACCGCGCCCACGTCTCGCCGCCCGCGGGCGCGGATTCGAGCAGGAACGCGAACGGTCCGTGACGGATCTTGGCGAACGCGGCGACTGGCGTGTACGCGTCGAGCAGCACGTCCCGCCACACCGGGACGAGCCGGGGCGAGCCGTTGTCAGCCAGACGCGCCCGGGCGCGAAAATCCTCGAGGCTCACGCCGCCCGTTGCTCCGCCAGAAACGCTCCGCGATATTCGCAAATCATGCTTCGATTCCTCGCGGCCCGCGGTCGCGCCGCCGCGTGTGTGTTCGTTTGTGTGCTGGGCCTGCCGTACGGACGGGCCGTCGTCGCGCAGACGTGGAACGACCCGCGCAGCCTCACGCTCGTCGCCGGCGCCACGCGGCGACGCGCCGAACAGTTGGCCGACACGGGACTCGCCGACTACCGGGCCACCGCCCACGGGTACGTGACTTTCCTGGCGCAGCTTGGTGAGGGGCTCCGTACTCCGCCCAAGGTCATCAAAGCCGACGAGTTGGCGCTGGAAGTCTACTGGCACGCGCCCAACCTGAGCAAGCAGCGGATTGTGGGCCGTCGCGACACGCTCTTGCTCCCCACGGACATCGCGTATCACCGCGACCATCTGGGGATCGTCCAAAACAACTTTCCGAACATCATCCGCATCGGCGAAGGCGACGAAGTGGCGGACGTGCCGCACCCCCTGTCGCCGGCCGGACTGCGCGAATACGACTTCGCGCTCACCGACAGCTTCGCGATCGGCGCGGGCCCGCGGCGCATCAACGTCTACGAGATCAAGGTCCGCCCGAAGGACGACAAGAAGCCGCGAGTCGTCGGGGCGATCTACATCGATCCGTCTGGCGGCCAGGTCGTTCGAATGAACTTCGGCTTCACGCGCGCGGCTTTTCTCGACGATGCGCTCGAGGACCTGTCCATCGTCCTCGAGAACCGGCTCGTCGGCGGCCGATTCTGGTTGCCGAGCCGGCAGGAAATCGAGATCGAACGGCGCGGAACGTGGTTGGACTACCCCGTGCGCGGCATCATTCGTGGCCGCTGGGAGATCGGCGACTACCAGTTCAACACGTCGATCCCGACGCAGATGTTCGTCGGACCGGAGATCGTGCAGGCGCCGCCGGCGGAGCTGAGCCGCTACGCATGGAAAGGACGCGTGCTCGATTCGCTCCCGCCCGACGTGCGCGCGGTTTCCGAGCCCGACATCGCGCGTGTCCAGTCCGAAGTGCGGCAACTCGTTCGCGCCCAGGCATTGGCACGCGCTCAGGCCGCGACGCTCTCAGCGCGCAACGCCTCCGACTTCGTTCGCTTCGATCGAGCCGAGGGGCTCGCGTTCGGCGCCGGAGTGTCCGAGCAGTTCGGCGCAGGGGTCTTTTCCAACGTCCGCGCTCGCTACGGGTCCGCGGACAAGCTGGGAAAGGGCGCCGTCGAGCTGGGTCTCACGCGGCCGAGCGGATCGTCGATTCGTGCCTTCGCGTCGCGAGACTACCGCGATCTCGGCGACGTCGCCGAGCGCTCGACGGCCGTCAACAGCATCGCCGCGCAGGAATTCGCCAGCGACTACACCGATCCGTATCTCGTGCGCGCGGCGGGTCTTCGAGCGGAAGCGATCTCGCTGTTGGGCTTCGACGCGGCCGTCAGCGGCGCGCTCGAGTGGCAGTCGCCGGTCGCGGTCCGCGCCACAGCGGTCACGGGAACATTCATACCAACCGTTCCTGTCGCCGACGCTCACGTTCTGCGCTGGGCGCTCGACCTCGACCGTCCCACGTCGCTCTGGCTCTTCGGGACGGAGCTGGCGCTGCACGCGCAGACGCGGCTCGTCGTGCCCCAGGGGCCGGCGGCCCCTAGCCCCGGGCCAATCTTCGCCGGCGATCTGGGGACGACCCTGAGGGGTTCGCTCGTCGCGCGCCTCGAGCGCCCCGTGGGAGACATGCGGCTCGTGACCGCGACGACCGTTGCCGGGGTCGGCGGTCAGAACACCGTCGACGCGCCTCAGCGCGCGGAGCTCGTCTATCTCGGCGGCCCGGTGTCGGCGCCAGGCTACGACTACCACTCACTCGTCTCCGGCGTCGGCGCTACGGAGCACCTCGAGTGGCGTGTGCCGGCGCCGTTCATACCGTTTTCGCTCGGCAGATTCGGGCGCGTCCCGGCCCGCGGCGCGTTTGCGCCATACGCCCATTTCGCTCTGATCGGACAACAACCCCTCGTGTGCACGTCGAGCGTGGGCGCGCCAGGAGCCCGATGTCCGTCGGTGCCGCAGCTGTACCCGGCGTTCGGTGCGGCTTACCTGTTTCCGTTCGACGTCTTGAGGGTCGACGTGGCACGCGGCATCGCGCGCGGCGGACGGTGGACGTTCAACATCGACGTGAGCCGTGAGTTCTGGAGCATCTTTTAAGCAGACGGTTCGGCTGACCGCCAGGAACAGCTCGAACGCGGATGCTCAATGATTCGAAGCGATGCTCGCGGCTTTGTTCTTTTTAAAACTTCATCCGCGGAATTGGCAGTACAGATCCGCGCGTTTCCGCGTTCGTGTTGCGTCCCTCTCACCTGCAACAGCACGATCGGCACCGCGCGAATTGGGTGACGCACGGGACCGCGCACGGCTGATGTTGTCGGCGTGGACATTCAATCCGTCTTCCCGACACCGATTGCGCAGGATGTCGAGACCCTCGCATCGCGCTTTCGGCTTCCCATTGCGGACCTGAACCGCGTCAGCGACCAGGCTGTCGCCCTCGTCCCAGAGAAGTGGGCGAGGCGGTTCCACGTGCTGCCGCTGGCCGCGACGGAGCACGAGCTGGTCATCGCGACCGCGGATCCACTCGATGTGGACTGCGAACGCACACTCGGGTTCGCCAGCGGACGGCGCATTCGTCTGGCGATGGCCGCCGCTGCGGCGATCGCTCGGCGCATCGATGAGGTGTACGCGGGCGACTCGATGGAGCGAAACGCTGAGCCGTCCGTCGAAGTCGAGCACCTGCGCGGCGAGTCGGACGCGGCGCCGCCGATCCCGGGGAACGACACGGCGGCGACCGTGAGCGCGCTCGTCGACGAGCTGCTCGCGGCCGGCATCTCGAGCCGCGCGAGCGACATTCACATCGAGACCGAAGAGCGGGGGATCGCCGTGCGCCACCGCGTCGACGGCGTCCTCGCCGTCGTGCGAACCCTGCCGCGCACACTCGGCCCCGCGCTCGTATCGCGAATCAAGATTCTCTCCGGCCTCGACATCGCCGACCGTCTTCGACCGCAGGACGGGCGTGCGCGGGTGGCGATCAACGGCGCCGCGGTGGACCTGCGCGTCTCGACACTCCCCGCTTCGCACGGCGAAAAGGTCGTCATCCGCGTGCTCGACGGCCGCGCCACCGTCCCGACGCTCGACGGTATGGGGTTCCACGGCGAGGAGCTGGAACGCATCGAGCGCCTGCTTCAGTCGCGCGAAGGGCTGATTCTCGTGACCGGTCCGACAGGTTCGGGCAAGACGACCACACTCTACGCCGCGCTGCGCCGCATCAAAGAGCGAGGCGTGAACATCGTCACCGTCGAAGACCCGATCGAGTACCGGCTTCCGGGGATCGTGCAGGTGCAGGTCAACGAAAAGGCCGGGCTCACGTTCGCGACCGCGCTCCGCTCGATCATGCGGCAGGACCCCGACGTCGTGCTGATCGGTGAAATTCGCGACCGCGAAACCGCGGAGATCGCCATCCAGGCTTCGCTGACCGGACACCTCGTGCTGTCCACGCTCCACACGAACGACGCACCGAGCGCCGTCACGCGACTGATCGACATCGGCGTTGCGAGCTACAAGATCGCCACGGCGGTAAAGGGCGTGCTCGCGCAGCGACTCGCGCGGCGTCTCTGTGCGTCGTGTCGCGGGGTGGACTCCAGCTCGTGTGGGGAGTGCGGCGGCTCAGGCTTCCACGGCCGTCTGGCGATCGCCGAGGTGCTCGTCGCGACGCCGGAGTTCGAGCGGTGCGTAGCCGCCGGGGAACCCACCGAGCGCGTCGCGGAGGCCGCGCGAAGCGACGGCATGCGCTCGCTGTGGGGGTCGGGAATGGCCCACGCGAACGCCGGGCGCACGACGGCGGACGAGATCCGTCGCGTGGCCACGCCCGACGAGGCCGACCGCCCGCGCGCGCCGGAGCCGGGTAGGTTCCTGCCCATGACACGCATCGAAGTCGGCACGGTCGACGTCTACGTCGCGCGCCCGCTCGCGTCGGGCTGGCGAGTGCTCGCGCTGCAGCGCGGGAACGACACCCGCTGTCCCTCGGCGTGGGAGCCCGTACACGGCCACATCGAGGAGGGAGAGGAGCCCGACGACGCCGCGTTGCGCGAGCTTCGCGAAGAGACCGGGCTGACTGCCGAGCGGCTCTACGTCGTGCGAGTGCAGCCGTTCTACCTGCGTCGCTTGCAGACGGTGCAGCTGGCGGTCGTCTTCGCCGCGTTCGTCGCCGAACCGGCGTCGGTCGCGATCGGCGCCGAGCATCAGCGATTCGAGTGGCTGTCGGTCGACGACGCGCTCTCGCGTTTCGCGTTTCCCGGCGAGCGCGCGTCGCTGCGCGAGGTCATCGAGCTGCTCGGCACCGGCAACGCCGGCGCCGTCGAAGACGTGATGCGCGTTCGCTGACGCGAAGGGCGACCGTCAGCGTCCGTCGGTTTGACGGTCGCTGCTCGTCCGCAGAACCGTCGCCGCTTGCGGCGCGTTGGGCTTGACCCTCACGCTCTTCGCCGGAATCCCGACGTACACGTGATAGGGCCGCACGTCCTTCGTGGCGACGGCCATCGCGCCCACCATTCCCTGCTCGTGGACGTGCACGCCGGCGAGCACGGTGGCGTGATAGGTGATCCGGACGCCGTCTTCGATCACCGTCGTCGAGTTGGTGACCTCCTTCGCGTCGACGATGCTGTGCGTGTGGCTGTAGACGTTCGCGTAGTCGCTGATCGACACGTTGTTGCCGAGCACGATGCAACCGCGATCGTCGAGCAGCACGTGGCGGTGCACCACCACGTTGTCGCCGACGTCCATGTTGTAGCCGAACGAGAACTCGACGTTCTGGAATGCTTTGAAGTTCTCGCCGCACCGCTTGAAGATGTATTTCGCGAGGATCCGCCGCAGCTCGACGCCCAGCCATACGTTCTGTCCGCCGGCGAGGCTGCGGTCGAACGAGTACCAGAGCCAGAGCAGCGGTTTCACTTTTTGAAATCGCTCCTGGTCGCAGTCGGCGTAATACTCAGGCTCGAGCGTGATGTTGCACGGATCCATGCTCGTCAACGCCAATCGTCGTGCAACGGGAATGGCCGAATCATTGACGGCCGTTTCCCAATTCCGGGCGAACTCCGGGTGAAACAGGTCCGTCAACACGGACCGGCAAAGAAGCCGGCGGTCCGTCTTCGGGTCCGCGAGCGTGGCGTTCAAACCCTCGAGCCACTCGGTGGCGATCGATCGGGTCGGGCATTCGGCCACTTGTTTCAGGGGAAGGTACGCCATGCTTGCCTCGCTTACGGTTCGTGATGACGGCGTCGCGGTTCAGCGGGCCGGCTGTGGCGGTTTCGCGGCGGGCGTCGACTTCGCGGCGGCGCGCGCGCGCACCGCCGCGCGTTCGGCGTCGACCCGCCGCAGGATGACGTCGCCCCAATCGGTGTTCTGCTCGGCGCCCATTCGCACGACGATCGGCTGCGAGACGTCCACGCCGCCCTCGAACAACAACAGGCCGGTCTGCGTTTCGCGCGGTTGGAGTTGGTGCGTGCCGAAGTCGCCGGAGACCGGAATGACGTCGAAGGGGCGGAAGTCGCGTCCGCTCACGCTCACCGTGACGTCGGTCGGGTCGTATCGTGCATCCGGCGCCAGTCCGTAGAACCGGACAAACCATACGCAGGGCGCGCGCTCGCCGTGCATCGAGGCCCGCTGCCGAATCTGCGCGGCGCGGCTCTCGAGATTCGCGTGCATCGCGCGATACGAATCTGGCGCGAGCGTGCGAATCACCGATTCATCGAGCGGGAACGTCGTGACGCGAACGCCCGTCGGCGGCTGGAGCGTGATCGAGATGTCGGCTTCCTTCAGCGTGCCGAGGCCCGGAGGAATGAGGATCGTATTCGTGTCGGATTGAACGCGCGCGCCTTGTGCCGCCGCGGACGGCGCCGGCGTAGTCGAGCTGGCCGAGGGCGCCGAACCCGTTTGTCCGGCGCACGCCACCGCGACGGCGAGCAACGCGAGGCGTTTCACGAGGCCGCCCGCCACGACGGCTGCTCGAGCAGCGCCTCGATCGCTTCGGCCAGCGCGTCGCGCCCTTCGCCGGTGACCGCGCTGAATGGAATCACTTGATCCGAGTCGAGTCCGAGCTGCGCGGCGCGCTCGTGTGCGCGGACTTTGCGTTCCGACGGAGTGAGCTTGTCCATCTTCGTCAGGGCGACGATCGTCGGGACGCCGATCTCGCCCAAGAAATCGAGCATCTTGAGATCGTCGGCCGTGGGGTCGTGTCGCGCGTCGAGCAGCTCGACGATCCCGCGGAGCTGAGTGCTCGTGCGCAGGTAGCCTTCGATCAAAGGCCGCCACTCGGCGCGCCGTTCTTTCGAGAGGCGCGCATAGCCGTAGCCCGGGAGGTCGACGAGCACGAAGCTGTCATTGACCTTGAAGAAGTTCACTTCGCGCGTGCGGCCCGGTGTGTTGCTCACGCGGGCGAGTTTCTTTCGGTGCACCAATCGGTTGAGGAGCGACGACTTGCCGACGTTGGACCGTCCGGCGAACGCCACTTCGGGCAGCGTGGGCTCCGGCCGCCAGCCGCCCGCGCTCGCCATTCCGCCGATGAACTCCAGCGATCGGATCACCAACGGTTCGCGCGACGGCGCGGGCATCGTCGACTAGTTCGGCGCCACTGTCGGCGCGTCGGCCTCGAGGCCCGTGCGGACGAGCGACAGCGCGAGCACTTCGTCCATGGTCTTCACCGGGTGGAACGTGACCGCCGCCTTGACCTCGTCAGGCAGCTCCTCGACGTCGCGCAGATTCTGATGCGGGATGAGCACGTGGCGCACCGCGTTCCGGTGGGCGGCGACCGCCTTTTCCTTGAGACCGCCGATGGCGAGCACGCGCCCGCGCAACGTGATCTCCCCCGTCATCGCCACGTCGCCGCGCACCGGAATTCCGGTGAGCGCGCTGACGATTCCAGTCGCGATCGCGATTCCCGCCGACGGACCGTCCTTCGGCGTCCCGCCGCTCGGGATGTGGATGTGCAGGTCGCGCGCGCGATGAAAGTCCTTGTCGATGCCGAGCACCTTGGCGCGCGAGCGCGCGTAGCTGAGCGCGGCGCTCGCCGACTCTTTCATCACGTCGCCGAGCGTTCCGGTGAGTTGCAGCTTGCCGCGTCCCGAGATCACGCTCACCTCGATCTCCAGCACGTCGCCGCCGACCGCGGTGTAGGCGAGTCCCGTCACGACGCCGACCTTGTGGTCGAGCGTGAGATTCGACGGATCGAACGGCGCGACGCCGAGCAAACCCTTGAGCTCGGAAGCGCGCACGACGGGCTTCGGCGCCGACGTCGAGGCGGCCTTGGTGAGGTCTCGCGTCTCGGCTTCGCGCCGCGCGAGCTTGCGGGCGATCCGTCCGATGCGGCGCTCGAGCTCGCGCACGCCGGCCTCGCGCGTGTAGTTCTGCACGATCGCCGGGATGACGTCGGTGTCCCACTCGACGGAGGCCGGATCGAGGCCGTTGGCGCGGAGCTGCTTGGGCACGAGGAATTGCCGGGCGATCGCGTACTTCTCCTGGTCGAGATAGCCCGCCAGCCGGATGATCTCCATCCGATCGCGCAGCGGCTCGGGCACCTGCGGCAGGTAGTTCGCCGTCGTCAGGAACAGCACCTGTGACAGGTCGTAATCGATCTCCAAGTAGTGATCGTTGAACGCACGGTTCTGCTCCGGGTCGAGCACCTCGAGCAGCGCGGCCGACGGATCGCCGCGGTAGTCGGTGCCGAGCTTGTCCACCTCGTCGAGCAAGATCACCGGGTTCACCACCTCGGCGCGGCGCATCGCCTGTACGACGCGCCCCGGCATCGAGCCGATGTACGTGCGCCGATGCCCGCGGATCTCGGCTTCGTCGCGGACGCCGCCGAGCGACATGCGCACGAACTTCCGGCCGAGCGCGCGCGCGATCGAGCGGCCGAGCGACGTCTTGCCGACGCCGGGCGGCCCGACGAGACAGAGAATCGGGCCTTCCATGCGCTCGACCAACGACAGCACGCCGATGTAGTCGAGGATGCGGTCCTTCACTTCGAGCAGCCCGTAGTGATCCTCGTCGAGAATCCGCCGGGCGTGCGCGACGTCGAGGACGTCGTCGGTGCGCTCGGTCCATGGCAGCGCGACGATCCAGTCTATGAAGTTGCGGGCGACCGTGGACTCCGGAGAGAGCGGCGACATGCGTCGCAGCTTGCGCATCTCGCGCATGGCGCGCGTTTTGACCCCTTCGGGCAGCTTGCGCGCTTCGATCTGGCGCTCGAGCTCCGTGGCGTCGTCCGAATCTTCCTGGCCCAGCTCGCGGTGAATTGCCTTGAGCTGCTCCTGCAGGTAGAACTCACGCTGGTTCTGGAAAAGCGAGCCGCGGACCTCTTCGTCGAGCTTGCGCTCGAGGCGGAGCAGCTCGGACTCGCTCACGAGAAGCTGGTTCAACGCGTCGAGCAGCGCGGGAACCGTCGGCGCCTCGAGCAGCGTTTGACGGACCTCGACGCGCACCGCGAGATGCGCGGCGATGCCGTACGCCTGACGCGCGAGCGTGTCCGCGCTCTGCACGAGGGCAACGACTTCGTTCGGAATTCGCCGGTGGAGCGAGACGTACTCCTCGAAGAGGGCCAGCACGCGGCGCGACAGGACCTGAAGCGCCTCCGGGTCGTTCGTTTCGTCTCCGGCGTCGTCGTCGAACGCCGCGCGGAGGTAGCCGGCCGCGGGTATGTACCGCGTCACCCTGGCGCGGCGAACGCCTTCGACGAGAATGCGGGCGGTGCCGTTCGCCTGTCGCGTCGCCTGAACGATGCGCGCGACGACGCCGACGCGATGGAGATCGCTCGCCGCCGGTTCCTCGGTGTCGGCGCTCTTCTGCGCCACGAGGAAGAGCGTCCCGCCGTCGGCCGCCGCCGCCTCAATCGCGTTGAGCGATGCCTGCCGGCCGACGAGCAGCGGCATGGCGACGTACGGAAAGACGACGACGTCGCGCAACGGGAGCACCGCGGCCCGCTGTGCTTCGGCGGGATTTCCGGGACCCGTCGGATTGCTCGCGGAGGACGACGACGGCTTCGCTGACGTGCCGGTCGGAGAGGGAGGCGGGGGCAAAGCCATGTCGAAAAAATAGTGTGAGGCGATTGGCTTCGCCTCACACTTTTCGAGCGCCTCGCGGCACCGGGTCTAGGCGCCGTCCAAACGGCGCGTCAGGCTTCCTTCTTCTTTCGCTGCGGCGAGATCTCGAGGAGCGGCGCGGTGCCGTTCATTACCGAGCTTTCCGTCACCTTGACCTCTTCGACGTCTTCGCGCGTCGGCAGGTCGAACATGACCTCGGTGAGCAGCTCCTCGAGGATAGCCCGCAGGCCTCGCGCGCCGGTGCCGCGCTTGAGCGCCTTCTGGGCTACGGCGCGGAGCGACGAGTCCTCGAACGTGAGCTTCACTTCCTCGAGCTCGAAGAGCTTGGCGTACTGCTTGGTCAGCGCGTTCTTGGGCTCCTTGAGGATGCGGACCAATGCATCCTCGTCGAGCGCTTCGAGAGCGACCGCGACCGGAAGGCGGCCGACGAGCTCTGGTATGAGACCGAAGCGGAGCAGATCGTCTGGCTCGACCTCGGAGAAGGGGTTCTTGGCCTGGTGCGGCGTGCGAGCGTCGTCGCCCTTGTTGAAGCCGATCTGCCGGCGGCCGGTGCGCGCCTCGATGATCTTCTCCAGCCCGTCGAAGGCACCGCCGCAGATGAACAGAATGTCCTTCGTGTTGATCTGGATGTATTCCTGCTGCGGGTGCTTGCGGCCGCCCTGGGGCGGCACCGAAGCGACCGTGCCCTCGAGGATCTTCAGCAGCGCCTGCTGCACGCCTTCGCCCGAGACGTCGCGGGTGATACTCGGGTTTTCAGACTTACGCGCGATCTTATCGATTTCGTCGATGTAGACGATGCCCCGCTCGCACTCGGCGACGTTGAAGTCGCCCGCCTGGAGCAGCCGCACGAGGATGTTCTCGACGTCCTCGCCGACGTAGCCGGCTTCGGTGAGCGTCGTCGCGTCGGCGATCGTGAACGGCACGTCGAGGATGCGGGCCAGCGTCTGCGCGAGGAGCGTCTTGCCCACGCCCGTCGGGCCGATGAGCAGGATATTCGACTTGTCGAGCTCGACATCGTCGTCGCGGACGGACGACGAGTTGATGCGCTTGTAGTGATTGTAGACGGCGACCGACAACGCCTTTTTGGCCTTCTCCTGGCCGATCACGTACTGATCGAGGGTGTCCTTGATTTCCTGGGGCGTCGGGACCTGAGTGATCGCTTCGGCAACTTCGCGCTCTTCATCCTCGGCGAGGATCTCGTTGCAGAGCGCGATGCACTCGTTGCAGATGTAGACCGACGGTCCGGAAATGAACTTGCGGACCGAATCCTTCGACTTTCCGCAAAACGAGCAGCGAAGGTGTTTGTCGTGCGACATGACATCTCACTCAGCGGGTGACTTCAGGTGGTCGCGGGGCCCGGGGGTAGGGTGCCGCGCGACCGGCGGGAGAATGAACGGAAAGTCTAGCTGAGAGTTAAGGGCCGAACACGGGACAAGCAAGAGACGACTCAGCGAGACGAACGTTTTGTGACAGCCGCCGCCACGGCGGCTGCGGCTACTTCGTGACGGCGGCCAGCGCGCTCGGTTCCACCACCTCGCCGCGCTGCGTGATGACGTGGTCCACGATGCCGTAGTCCTTGGCCTCTTCGGCCGAGAGGTACCGGTCGCGGTCCGTGTCCCGTTCGATGCGCTCGAGCGACTGTCCCGTGTGCTTCGTCCAGAGCTGGTTCAGCTTGCCGCGGAGGTAGAGGATCTCCTTCGCCTGGATCTCGATGTCCGACGCCGACCCGCCGCCGCCCTGCTGTGAGGGTTGGTGAATCATGATTCGCGAATGCGGCAGCGTCGACCGTTTGCCCTTGCGGCCTCCGGCGAGCAGAAACGCGCCCATGCTCGCGGCGAGGCCCATGCAGATCGTATTCACCGGCGACTTCATGAACTGCATCGTGTCGTAGATCGCGAGGCCCGCCGACACGCTGCCGCCCGGGGAGTTGATGTACAGGAAGATGTCGCGGTCCGGATTGTCGGCCTCGAGGAACAGCATCTGGGCGATGACGATGTTCGCGACGTCGTCGTTGACCGGCGTGCCGAGGAAGATGATGCGATCCATCAGCAGACGGCTGAAGATGTCGTAGCTCCGCTCGCCGCGCGGCGAGCGCTCGATCACATACGGCGGATAGATGGTGGCCATGAGGCGATGTTTGGTATCGGGTGAGGACTAGGCGACTTCGTTTCGTTCCAGGAGCCACGCGAACACTTTGTCTTCCGTGATGCTCTGCTCGATCTCGCGCAGCCGGCCGGCCTTCTGCAGCGACGCGTACACCTGTCCCGGATCGGCGCCGCGCTTGGACGCCACGTCCGCGACGCGTTCGTCGATGTCGGCTTCGGTCGCCTTGAGCCCTTCCGTCTCGGCGATCGCGTCGATGATCAGGTCGCGCCGCACCTGACGCTCGGCCACGGGGCGGAATTCGGAACGGAACTTGTCGCGGTCCGACTCCGGCACCTGGTACGCCTGGGCGTAGCCGTCGATGAGCTGCGCCACCCAGCTGGGAGGCACGTCGAACGGGTTCGCGGCCGACAGCTGGTCGACGAGCTGCTGGCGCACGCCGGCGTCGGCGTCGCGATTTGCGTGATCCTCGAGATCCTTGCGCACGGTGCTCTGAAGCGCGGCGAGCGACTCGAAATCGCCGACTCCGCGGGCGAACGAGTCGTCGAGCGGCGGCAGCGTCTTTCGCTTGACCTCGAGCAGGTGCAGGCGCACCGGCTTCGTCTTGCCGCGCTGCGCTTCGTCGGGGAAGTCATCGGGCCACCGCACGGACTTCTCGAGCGTCTCGCCGGCGTTGAGCTCCATGATCACCTCTTCGACGCCGGGGATCGCCTGACCTGCGCCGAGCACGAGGGGGTATTCGCGCGGCTCGGGGAAGGCGCCCGTTTCATCGGCGGTGCTGAGCTCTACGCGGACCATGTCCCCGGGCGCGGGGCGCCCTTCGACCGGACTCCACGTGGCCTTCTGCTCGCGAATCTGCTCGACTTGATCGCGCACCGCGTCGTCGCCGACCTCGGGGCGTGTGCGCGTCACGCGGAAACCTTGCGTGCGCGCGAGCGAAACCTCGGGCCGCACTTCGACGTGAAGCTCGAAGCTGAGCGGCTGCCCGTCCTCGAACTTGAGGTCGTGCACGTGCGGCTGCGACGCGACCTTGAACTTCTCGCGGTCGAGCACTTCCTGGAACGCTTCCTGGACGAGCGACTCGATCACCTGCTGCCGGATTGCGTCCTTGAAACGCTTCTTGATCATCGCGGGGGGCGCCTTTCCGGGGCGGAACCCGGGGAGCCGTGCGCTCGACGCGTAGCGACGCGCCGCCTGGTCTTCGGCATCGCGGACGGTTTCGATCGGCACCCGAACCTCGATCAGCCGCTCCAGGCCATCGGTCTTTTTCGGGGTGATCTCGATGTTCATGCGCGAAAGCTAGCGGGGGCGTGCCGCGAGATGGGAGGCGGTTGACACGCGTGATGCGCGACACGGAACCCGCCCCGTGCAAGCGGTACCGATTGCGCCGTCCAACTCGTTACCGTTGAGGTCAGCACGACGCTTCGTCTTCAACTCCCATCTCTGATGCGACTCGTTTGATGCGATTCACCGCCGTCGTCGCCGCCGCGCTCGCCGCTGCCCTCGCCGCTCCTTTCGCGACCGCCCGTCTGGGCGCCCAGGCTCCGGCTTCGCGCGTCCGCGTGCCGATTCCGACACAGACGTACATCGGGTTCAATCCGCTCGGGCTTCCCGCGAACGTGTTCACCCTCGAGCTCGAAAACGCCGTGTCGTCCGGAATCACCGTCGGGGCGGTGGGGTCGTACATAGACTTCGATGACAAGCGTTTCACGACGGCCGACTTCAAAGTGCGATACTATCCGAGTGAAGCGGTGCTGCGCGGCTTCGCGATTGGGATCAGCGCCGGGGCCACTCGATACTCGAAGGTGGTGACCGCCACTCGGCAATCACTCTCCGCCCCGACCGCCGGAATCCTGCTCGACTACAACTGGCTGCTGGGACGAAGCGAACGGTTCCTCGTCGGCACCGGGATCGGCGCCAAGCGGATTCTCGCCTCGGAGAGCGAACGCCAGCGCGTTCGCGTGGATTATGCAACGGTGACCACACGCCTGATCCTCGGTTTCGCGTTCTAGAGTCCGGGTCAATTATCTTCCACTCGTCGGCGAGGGTGGCGGAACTGGCAGACGCACCAGACTTAGGATCTGGCGCCGAAAGGCTTGGGGGTTCGAGTCCCCCCCTTCGCATCCACCTCTACGCGGAGCGGTTCGTGCGGCGCATTGCGATGCTGCTGGTCCCCCTGTTGGTGGCTGCGTGCCTCTCGACGGAAGACTCTTCCCTGAGCCTCGATCCGACGGACACGAACGTCGCCGGATCCTTCGCGCTGTCGACGATCAACGGCGGGCCCCTGCCGGTGATCGCGACGGTCACGACGACGCAGGAGTTCGACCTGGCCTCGGACACCATTGCCATCGGATCGGACGGCACGTGGTCAGAGATCAGCGTCTACACGGTCACTCTGCTCGCCGACGGCACGAAGTCCACGACCGTGACCACGATCGCCGGCACGTACACGATCGCGCAGCAGCAGATCAACTTCGTCCAGACGACCGGCGGCGGGACGGTCTCCTTCGCCGGATCTGTAAAGGGAACGCGCCTGACGGTCGTGTTCGGGGGCAGCCAGTTCATATACAACCGCTCCACGTAGCGGTTCTCGGGGCCCGGCGGTCCCGGTATTCTGCTAGGTTCGCCGCAGATTGCGCGGGTCAGCAACCGATCATGAACGAAACGGGAGCCGAGACATAGGCTCCCGTTTTTTTCTTCTCGCCGATTCCCGTCGTAGAACCCCCTGGAGGGCAACGACATACAGAACTGTAAGATTTTGAGTATCTCCGCTTGGTGCGCGCGCGTCCACTAGCGAGCCCGGTGGTCAGTGTTTTGCCCCTAGGCCACATCACGAAAACCTGGTCGAGAAGCGGCAAGTAGCGCGGGGGCAACCGCAGCGAGGCCGCAGGTTAGCGACGCAGCTAAACACTTCACCGGAGTTGAACATGCGGAAGTTGGCCTTTGCAGGCGCTGCTGCCTGCGCAGTTGCCATCAGTGCACAGATCGCGGCGGCCCAGACGGGTAGCTGCTCGATCAATTCGACGGCGGCCTCCCCGGCGCCTTGCGTCGTGACCTCGACGCACTCGTTCACGATTCCGTCGTTGCTCACGCTGAACATGAGCGGCTTCACGGGCGCGGGAACGGCCATGAGCTTGAACGCGCCGACGACGATGGCGGACTACACGTCGAGCACGATTCAGATGCCGACGAACGGTCCGACGTACACCGTTTCGGCGAACCGCAATTACAAGGTGCAGATCAGCGCGGCGACCGCCGCGTTCACCGGCCCGTACGCCAAGCCGGCGAGCGACCTGCTTTGGTCGAACACGAACGGTAGCGGTTACGTGGGGCTCACGACGACGCCGACCGACATGACCTCGGGCGGCCCGACCACGGCCAGCGCGCCGGTCGGTGTGTTCTACAAGACGTCGTACAACATCGCGACTGACGTCCCCGGCTCGTATCAGATCGACGTCAAGTTCACGCTCGTCGCTCCGTAATCAGTTCAGGAGCGCGGGAATGGATTCTCGCATGTCACGCATAGCGCGCCGGCCTGGGCGGTTCATCGCCCTCGCCGGCGCGCTCGTTGCGCTCTCCAACGTCGCCGGCGCGCAGATCGCCGTCGACGAGCTCGAGCTGCACGTACCGCTCAAGCCCGGCGGGTCAGTCACCACGACCTTTCACGCGGCGAACCGCGGCATCACGCCGGCCAACGCGACGGTCACCATCCAGGATTGGGACCGCAGCGAGGTCGGCGAGAATCGGTATTATCCCACAGGAACGCTCCCGACGTCGTGCGGCGCGCATGTGACGGTGTTCCCGTCGGTGCTGCAGCTCGCGCCGCGCTCGGTTCAAACGCTTCGCGTTTCCGTGGACAGCGCGGCCGCGATCGGTCATGGCTGCTATGCCATTCTATTCATCGACAATCCTCCACCGCCGCGGACCGCGCAGTCGTCCGCCGTGCAATACAGCGTGCGGTACGGCGTGAAGGTGTACGTCGAGCCGGAAACTCCGCTCATCGCGGAGGTGACGGACGTCGGGGTCGTCGATGCGAAGCCCGCGATCTCGAGCGGCAAATTGAGCGCGCGGTCCAACGTGCGGTCTCGCCAGCTCGACATCACGTACAAGAACACCGGCGCACGGCAGACGATGGCCCACGGCGCCGTCGAGATTCGACGGCCGGACAATTCGGTCGTCTCGAAGATCGACATTCCCGAATTCCCCACGCTTCCCGGCGCGACGAGGCGCCTCGGCGTCGCACTTCCAAGTCTTCCTTCGGGGAGATACGTGCTACTTGCACTCCTCGATTACGAGGGGGCCGAGATCGCCGCTGGGCAGGTGGAACTGGATATCCCGTGACCCGGAGCGCCGCACGCGCGGCGGTCCTCGGCCTTGGACTTCTGGCCGCGATCGGCGTTCAAGCGCCGGCGCTTCGCGCGCAGACACAGACGACGACCCTCAGCGTCACTGGCGGCTCGACCACGACGTTCGCCCAGCCCGGCTTCGCTGACTATATCGCGGGCTACATCGATGGTCCGACGATCTCGTTCAACGTGTCGCTCGCGAATGGGCCGTCGGGCAAGAGTCACACGGTCACGGTCGAGATTTGCGCCGCGACCGCGACGCTCGGCGGTGCGAAGGCGATCTCGAAATTGATGTGGCAGCCGAGCGACGCGTCGAAGCCCTGGCAGTCGATGACCAGCAGTTGTGCGGGCGCGGTGGATCCGGCGCGCACCATCGTCGCGGCGACGATGAACAGGGGCGACTCGTTCTCGTCCGGCGTCAAGCTCCGCATGATCCTCGACTGGACCGACACCGCGCCGTCGTACGGGACGACGATCGCGATGACGGTCAACGTGAGCACGCCATGAGCCGGCGTCCGCGTTTCGTGCAGATCGCTCTCGCGGTGGCGGCTCTCGGAGCCGGTACGGCGAACGCGCAACAGCCGCGCGCGACGCTCGCCGCGAGCGTCGACCGAAGAACCGTGATGCGCGTCGACTCGACGCCTCGCGATCCGGGCGACGAACGCGAAGTGAGCGCGGTCGTCGTCGCCGCCGCGGCGCCGCGATCGTACCGAATCGTGAACGTGCCGGTGCCCGCGGAGCTGGCGGGCGCGGGAAAGGTCAGCTACGAAGTCGTCGCCAGCGGCAACGTTCCGCTGCTCGGCACGCGCACCGGCTCCCTCGCGCGCGGGGCGGCGGTCGTGCTCACCGTCGGCGTGCCCACGTCGGCCAACGCGGGGCTGACGCGAGCCGGATACGTTCGCTTCGTCGCCGCCGGCGGAGCAGTCGTGCGCGCGCCGATCGACGTCGCCATCGCGCGCATCGCGCGCATCGACGTCACGCCCACTCGTCCGATGCGCGGCGCCCACGCCGGCGATCGGCTGGAGCTCTCGTTCACGATTCTCAACGCCGGCAATCTTCAGGACACGCTCGACCTCGAGATCGACGCGCCGCGCACGTGGAACGCGCGATTGGAAGGCGCACCGGCTCTCGTGTTGGCGCGCGGCGAATCAATCGAACGGTCGGTGACCGCCACCATCCCGCTGCTCGCCGATCTCGGCGACGTCGCGGTGACGATGATCGCGCGCACCCGCTCCGGCCAGCGCGCCGTCGCGTCGGCGATCGTCGAGGTGACCGACCCTCTGAGAAGCGGCCGGCGCCCCGGTCCGGTCGTCACGCTCGGCGCGGGTTCGGTGATGAGCGCCGGTCTTCCGAGCCGGTCCGTCGAATCGGTCGCGATCGACGGTCCGTTGACGGACGAGCTCAGTGTCACCGGTCGCTTTTCGACGCCCACGCCGAACGATCTGGTGAACGGCCGCGCTCTGTCGTCGCTCGGCTACAACTCACAATCGAATTTCCTGACCGTCGGCACCCCGGGCTGGGGAACGACGATCGGAACGACCGGCCTGAGTCTCAGCGACCTCGCCGGTCAGAATGTGTTCGGGCGCGGCGCCTCGCTTCGGCTTGGCGCCGCCGAGGAGCGGCTGGACTTCCTGGCCGCGGGGCCTCTCGTCTCGCAAGGCACGTGGAACAAGCCCACGCTCTTCGCCGCGGGAGCGCACCAGCAACTCGGTTCCAGCATGTTCACGGCGTTCTTCTCGCATCTTCGCGATTCGACGTACCTCGTTCGCAGCGTCGACGCCGGCGGCGTCATGCTCGAGACGCAGCCGTGGACGAACGCGTTCGCGTCGGGAGCGGTTGCGAGCCGCTCGTACAGCGAGGGAAGCGGCATCGGCGCCGAAGCGGATTTCAGGGGACCGATGGCGGGAGGCGATTTCGCGTTTCGAGCCGTGCACGCGCCGGGTGGAACGCTCGCGTTCGCCCCGGCGCGCGACGCGATCTCGCTCGGAGCGGACCGCGCGCTGGGACGCGTGCGCACGAACGTCACGTACTGGTCGACGCATGACGGCGAATCGGGGCGTACGTCGATCGGTTCGACGGGTTGGTCGCTCTCGCCGACGTACGACCTCTTCTCGATGTTTTCGCTGGGCGCCGACGTAATGCGCTCCGGCATCACGTCGCGCGATTCGCTCGGCGGGTTCGGGTCGACCCAGCTCGACTACGGTCTACGAGCGCGTTTCCTGGCGGCCGGCTTCGACATCGCCGCCGACACGCGACTGACGAACGTGTCGCAGAGCATCGCCGACTCGGTCGTCTCGGTCGAAGACGGCCGCTCGAACCGCGTGGTCAACAGGCTGCGCATCGACCATGTCGGAGCGCGGGGCGTCGTCGGCGTCGGCGGTTCGATCGAGACGGCGAGCTTCGGCACGATGTCGAGTCCGCCGCAGTCGAGTTGGAGCGCGCACGTCGAGCGATTTCAGTTCTGGCCGCGGTTTCCGCGGTGGACGATGAGTGCCGCCGCGCAGCATCTACAGTTCGGCCCAGCGACCACGATGACGTCGCGCGCGGAGCTCGACGTCGACGTCTTCAGCTCACTGCGAATCGCGCTCGGCGCGGAGCGCGGCACGGCGCGCGACCAGTTCGGCGCGCTGCACACCATTATCACGCTCAAGGTCGAGCGCTCGTCGAACATCAGTGCCTTCGACCGGCGTCAGGAAACCGGCGTGGTCTACCAGGACCGCAACGCGAACGGCGTCCGCGATCCGGGCGAACCGGGCGTGCCCGGCATCGTCGTGCATCGTGGCTCCGAGACGGCCGTCACCGACGCCAACGGCGTCTTCCGTATGACGAGCGGGACTTCGACGCGCGCCGAGGTGGACGAGCGATCGCTGCCGAAAGCCTGGGAGCAAAGTCCCCGGCTTCTCGACCGCGAGAGCGACCCGCTCGTTCTCGGGGTCGTTCCGATCACCGCGCTCGACGTACGCATCGACGTCGCGAAGCTGGCCGACGGCACGGTGCCGTCGGTGCGCGTCGGAGTGGCGACGTTCTCACTGCGCGACTCGACGGGCCGCGAGTGGATCGCGCGCGCCGACGGCTCGCAACACGCGTCCTTCGACGCGCTGCCCGCCGGCCGCTACACGCTCACGATGGAGCTCGAGGGCTCGAGTGAGCCGCTGCTGATCGACGACATCCCGCCGGTCGAGATCGGAGCGACCCCGGGACGCCAGCGTTTCGTCGTGACGGTCAGGACGCGACCGATTCGGATCTTCAAGACGAAACAGCAAACGGAACAGCGCGACAAAGATCGGGGGATTCCATGAGCGCCGGTGGCCGCCTCTCGGGGCTGGTGCGTTTCGTGATCGCTTCGCTCGCGATCTGGGCGGCGCTCGCGCTGTCGACGCCAGCCGTCGCCGCGCAGACCGTTCTGACCTGCAGCGTCTCGGGCCAATCGGGGAAGTGTTCGCCCACGGTGACGCTCGACCAGCCGGCGACGATGGTGAATCCGGCGCTGCTGCAGCTTTCCGTCTCGCCCACTTCCTCGACGTACACCGCAGCCACGACCGACATGGACCAGGCCACGGGCGTCGCGACCTTCACGCCGGTTTCGCTCAGCGTAATGGCGAATCGCTCCTGGACGCTTCAAGTGAACGCCAACTTCGCGTTCTGGACGGCAAGCGCCGGCGCGTGGGGCAGCAAGCCGGCGAGTGACTTGATCTGGAGTCTCACGCCGGCCGGGCCGACGACGTCGGTCACCACGACCGCCACGACGCTCACAACGGGTTCCGCGGGCCCCGGTTCACCGACCGTACCGATCTACATTCGTCCTGTCGCTCACTGGCTGACCGACAAGCCGGGGAACTACTCGATCACCGTAACGTTCACCATGACGACCCCGTAAAAACGGGTTACCGGATGACCGGGCACCGAGATACCGGAACGGCGCGACGCGACGACTATTTTTCCGCAGTCGCGGTATCCCGGTTTCCCGGTATCCCGAACGAATGAAAAAGAGGAGCCGCTTTTCGCGGCTCCTCTTTTTTCGTTCGTCCAAAGTCTCTTACTGGATCTGAATGCTGACGATGCGGGTTTGGCAGGACCCGGTGCGCGGGTCAGGGTTCGCGCACACCTTGAACTGCACGACCTCGCCGGGCTTGAGCGAGCCGACGGCCGCCTGAAGGTCCTCGGCCGTGTGAATGTCGCGCTGCGCCGGCGCCATTTCTTTGAGGATGATGTCGTTCGGGAACAGGCTGCGGAACGCGGGGCCGCGGCCGCTGACCGCCGCCACGAATAGGCCGCTGCGATACTGCTGCTGCAGCTTGCTCTCCTGAAGGAAGTCCTGCGGAATCGCGTCCACGGTGACGCCGAGCTTGTCGTTCGACCGACCAGTGTTTCCGGTTGGGCGAACGGGGGCCGAGTTCTCTTCCTCGTCGGCCGCGACCTTCGTGTCAGAAGGCGGCTCGGCGAGCTTGACCTTGAAGTCCTTCTTTTCGCCGTAACGAACGACTTCCAGATCGACCACGTCGCCGGGCTTGTGGCCGCGGATGATGCGCTGAAGCGTGCTCACCTGATCGACCAACTTGCCGTCGGCGGCGATGATGACGTCACCGATCTGGATGCCGGCTTTCTCGGCGGGGCTGTCCTTCGCCGGGTTGAAATCGCCGACGAGCGCGCCACCGACCTGGGTCAGGCGGGCCGCCTTCGCGTCGGCCGGGCTCACTTCGCCGAGCACGACGCCGACGACCGCGCGGCGCACTTTGCCGAACTTCACGAGGTCATCCATCACCTGCTTGGCCAGCGTGATCGGAATCGCGAAGCCGTAGCCCTCGTAGCGGCCCGTTCCGCTCGCGATCGCGCTGTTGATGCCGATCACTTCGCCGCGGATGTTGAGCAGCGGACCGCCGGAGTTGCCGGGGTTGATCGCCGCGTCAGTCTGGATGTAGTCGGTGATCGCGTACGGATTCTGTCCGTTCGGGTTGAGCAAACCGGTCGCCTTGCGGCCCTTGGCGCTCACGATGCCCGCGGTGACGGTGAAGTCGAGCGTCAACGGATTGCCGATCGCCAGCACCCACTGTCCGACGCGCGCCTTCGAATCGTCGCCGAGCGACACATACGGAAGGCTGTTGCCCGCGTCGATCTTGATCACCGCGACGTCGGTCGTCGAGTCGCGGCCGATCACCTTGGCCGGGAATACGCGCTTGTCGAACAGCGTGACGTTCACGCGGTCCGCGTCGGCGACGACGTGGTTGTTGGTGAGGATGTATCCGTCTTCCGAAACGATGAAGCCGGAACCGCTCGCCTCTTCCGGCGTGTCATCCGGCGGCGCGTTCGGGTCGCTGAACTGACGGAAGAACTGCTCCATGCCCGGCGGGAGCTGTCCCTGTCCGCGCGGCCGCGTTTGGCGAACCGCGGGCTTCGCTTTCGCGAACTTCTCTATGTCGATCGAAACCACCGCCGGTCGCGCGTGGTCGGCGACCGCCTCGAACGCCGACTCGAGGTCGACGGCGGGGGCGACCTGCGACGCACTCGGCTTCGCAGCCGCGCCCGACGAACCGGCGCGCCCCTGCGCCCAACTGAAGTGCGTGAGGTCGAAACCCGACGCAAAGATCAGCCCGCAGAAAAACGCCACCACGACGGCGGCACTGAAGCGTGCGCGAGAGACGCGACTTGTCATAAGTCAGATCTACCTGCGAGAAAAGAGTGTGATATGGGTCCTACCCGCCGAGGTCGTGCAAGTTTCGAGCGCCCTCGGCTGCTCTGGTCGGCCCTTCGTCCTAATGACACGCGTGACCGGCTCGCGGTTTCTCCGCGAGCCGGTTCACCACAAAAACTTTACGGATGAAAGCTACTTTTTGCTCTCGTCCACGATCTCGTAGTCCGCTTCGACGACGTCTTCCTGCGGTTTCCCACCTGTCGAAGTTGAGCCGGTCGGTCCCGGCTCGCCACCCTGACCGCCTTCGCCGCCCGGTGGGCCCCCCGGGGGCGCCTGGTTCTGAGCATAGAACGACTGGCCAGCCTCGCTGTACGCGCGGCTCAACTCCTCCTGCGCCGCGCGGATCTCGTTCGCATCATCCCCGCGGATCGCCTTGCGCGCCCGCTCGACCGCCGCGTCGAGCTTCGTTTTGAGCTCGGCCGGCAGCCGCTCCGACCACTCCTTGGCGTTCTTCTCGACTTCGTACGTCATGCTGTCGAGACGATTGCGGGCGTCGATCTCCTCGCGGCGCTTCTTGTCCTCGGTCGCGTTCTTTTCGGCGTCCTTCACCATGCGATCGATGTCGTTGTCGGAGAGACCGCTCGACGCCTCGATGCGAATCTTCTGCTCCTTGCTCGTCGCTTTGTCCTTGGCCGACACGTGCAAGATGCCGTTCGCGTCGATGTCGAACGTGACCTCGATCTGCGGCATGCCGCGCGGAGCGGGTGGAATACCGGTGAGCTGGAACTTGCCGATGGTGCGGTTGTCCCGCGCCATGTCGCGCTCGCCCTGCAGCACGTGGATCTCGACCGTCGTCTGGTTGTCGTCGGCGGTGGAGAACGTCTCCGACTTTTTCGTCGGGATCGTCGTGTTGCGCGGAATGAGCACGGTCGTGACGCCGCCCAGCGTTTCGATGCCGAGCGAAAGCGGCGTGACGTCGAGCAGCAGCACGTCCTTCTGCTCGCCGGTGAGCACCGCGCCCTGAATCGCCGCGCCGATCGCCACGACTTCGTCCGGGTTCACCGAACGGTTCGGCTCCTTGCCGAAATAGTCCTTGACGACCTGCTGGATTTTGGGCATGCGCGTCGAACCGCCGACGAGAATGACCTCGTCGATGTCCTTGGGCTCGAGGCCGGCGTCCTTGAGCGCCTTCTTCATCGGCTCGATCGTGCGCTGGACGAGGTCGTCGACCAGCTGCTCGAGCTTGGCGCGGGTGAGCGTATAGTTGAGATGCTTAGGTCCCGACTGATCCGCCGTTATGAAGGGCAGATTGATGTCGGTCGACATCGTGGAGGAAAGCTCCATCTTGGCCTTCTCGGCGGCCTCCTTCAGGCGCTGGAGCGCCATCGGGTCCTTCGAGAGGTCGATCCCCTGATCACGCTTGAACTCGCCGACGATCCAGTCGATCACGCGCTGGTCGAAGTCGTCGCCGCCGAGGTGCGTGTCGCCGTTCGTGGATTTCACCTCGAATTGGCGGGAGCCCTCGACGTCGTAGAGCTCGAGAACGGAGATGTCGTACGTGCCGCCGCCCAAATCGAACACGGCGACCTTCTCGTCTTTCTTTTTGTCGAGGCCGTAGGCAAGCGCGGCCGCCGTCGGCTCGTTGATGATGCGAAGGACGTCGAGACCGGCGATCTTGCCGGCGTCCTTCGTCGCCTGCCGCTGCGCGTCATTGAAGTACGCGGGGACCGTCACGACAGCCTTGGAGACCGAGTGTCCAAGGTAGTCCTCGGCGGTCTGCTTCATCTTTTGCAGAATCATGGCGGAGATCTCGGGCGGCGTGTATCGCTTGCCCTGGACTTCGACGACGGCGAGATCACCGGGACCCGATACCACTTTGTACGGGACACGCTTGATCTCGTCGGGGACCTCGGCCATCCTGCGGCCCATGAAGCGCTTGATCGAAAAAACGGTGTTCTGCGGGTTGGTAACCGCCTGACGCTTGGCGACCTGGCCGACGAGACGTTCGCCGTCCTTCGTGAAGCCGACGACCGATGGCGTGGTCCGACCGCCTTCGGCGTTCGGAATCACGATCGGATCTCCGCCTTCCATGACCGCGACGACGGAGTTCGTCGTACCGAGATCGATTCCAATGACTTTGTCGGCCATTGCTTCCTCTTCGAGTACCGGGTTGTGGCAGACCAGATTTCGCCTGCCGTGAACGCCGTGGTTGAAGGCAAATGCGGGACCCAGTTCCTACGCCAACTTGGCAGGTCTCTGGCAATAGCGATTGAGCGGGGAGGGCAGCGGGCTGTCAGAGCGTCGTGCCATCTCGCTTCGCGACTCAACTCAGGCACATGATCCCGATCTCAGACGACAACCCGACCCTCCGAACGCCGGTGATGACCTGGCTCATCCTGGGCACCATGTTCGCGGTCTGGTTCCTGGTGCAGGGAGGGGGACTTCCGGGGAACGAGCTTGCCCTGGCGAAGAGCGTTTGCAACTACGGAATGGTCCCCGGGGAGCTGACTCACCGTGTGCCCGTGGGCACCGGATTCTGGATCATTCCCGGCCAACTCTCGTGCGTGGTCGACAACGACCGCATCAACATTCTCACGCCTCTCACGTCGATGTTCCTGCACGGCGGCTGGGGCCACATCCTCGGCAACGCGATCTTCTTTTGGGTCTTCGGCAACAACGTCGAAGACAGCATGGGCCCCGGCCGATTTCTGGCGTTCTACCTGATCTGTGGTTTGGTCGCCGCCGCGACTCAAGTTCTCTTGAACCCGACCTCGGCCGCGCCGACCGTGGGCGCGTCGGGCGCGATCTCCGGCGTGCTGGGAGCGTACCTGCTCCTCTATCCCCGCGTTCGTGTCCACATGCTGTTCATCTTCATCATCTTCTTCAAAGTCTTCCGGATTCCTGCCTGGATCGTCCTGCTGTACTGGTTCGGTATCCAGGTCGCGACCGCGTACATGACGCCGCTCCAGCCGGACGTGTCGGGCGGAGTGGCGGTTTGGGCTCACATCGGCGGCTTCATTGCAGGGATGCTCCTGATCAAGCTCTTCGAGAACCCGGACCTCGTGGCCGAGCGGAATCGCATCCGGAGCGAGGAACAGTGGACCCTGCGGAGCGCTTGACGCGGCCGACCCCGGCATGGGTTTCCGGGGTTTCCCGGCCGCGGTAAGTTCGGGGCGGAACAGACTCGGCGTGACGCGTCCGCTACACGTCCGCCTGGGCCGGCCGCTTCTCACCGGTCCACCCATCCACCCCGTCCACCCGTCCACCCATGCTCGGCCGGCTGCTTCCGCGAGACGACGAGTTCTTCGAGCTGTTCGATCAACTCGCTGCTCACCTCGTTACGACGGCGCGCATGCTCGACACGTTGTTCGGCGACGTGGTTCACGTGCACGACCACGTGAGGGCGATCAAAGACGTCGAGCATAAGGCCGACCTCCTGACCGCGACGGTGAATCAGCGGATCGACAAGAGCTTCATTACGCCGATCGACCGCGAAGACATTCATATGCTGGCGACCCGGCTGGACGACGTAATCGACCTGATCGACGGAACCGCGCGGCGATTCGAGATGCTCCACATCGCCGACGTGTTGCCGCCGGCCCGCCAGCTGAGCGGCGTGCTCGTCCGCGCCACCACTGAAATCCAAGCGGCAGTCGCCGAGATGCGTCGTCCGCCGACGGTGAATCAGCACGTCGCCCTGATCAAGCACCTCGAGGAGGAAGGTGACTCCGTGTACCACGAGGCGATGGGCGCGTTGTTCTCGGGAGAACCGAATCCGCTCGACGTACTCAAGTGGAAGGACATGTACGACACGCTCGAGGGTGCCATCGACAGCTGCATGGGCGTGGCGCAGGTGCTTCAGAGCATCTCGCTGAAAAACGGATGACGCGCCGCTCTCCCCGCGAGACCCCGTGATCGCCTACGTCGTCGCGATCATTTTGATCGCGTTCATTTTCGATTTCAGCAACGGCTTCCACGACTCGGCGAACTCGATCGCCACGATCGTCGGGACGCGAGTCCTCAGCCCGCTCGCCGCCGTCGTCTGGGCGGCCATCTTCAATTTCGCCGCCGCGTTCACGGGATCGCTCGCCGTCGCCAAAGCGGTCGGCGGCGGAATGATCGAGCAGAGCATCGTCAACCCGAACGTGATTCTCGCCGGGCTGCTCGGCGCGATCGCCTGGAACCTCATCACCTGGTACTTCGGGATTCCATCGAGCTCGTCGCACGCGCTCATCGGCGGTTACGCCGGAGCCGCGGTGGCACGCGCCGGCGCGGGGGCGATCACCTGGGGCACGAAGTGGGTGCAGACGCTGTCGTTCATCGTCGTGTCCCCGCTGCTCGGCATGCTCGCCGGCTACGTGTTCATGGTACTCATATTCTGGATTTTCCATCGCGTGTCGGCGTCGCGCGTCGATCGGTTCTTTCGCGCGGCGCAGCTCGCCAGCTCGGCGCTGCTGTCGTACTCGCACGGCGGGAACGACGCGCAGAAGACGATGGGAGTCGTCGTCGGGCTCCTCGTCTCGGTCCACGCGAGCTTCGCCACGCAGACGGGTTGGCTCCATGCGCTCTATCTGCCGAACAACAATACGATCCCGCACTGGCTCGAGCTCGGTGCCTACACGGCGATCTCGCTCGGCACGCTCTTCGGCGGCTGGCGCATCGTGCACACGATGGGGCAGCGGATCACCAAGCTCCGTCCGGTGAGCGGCTTCTGCGCCGAGACCGGAGGCGCTACCGCGATCCTGATCGCGACCCACTTTGGAATCCCGGTGAGCACTACGCACACGATCACGGGATCGATCGTCGGAGTCGGCGCGACTCAGCGCGCGTCGGCGGTACGGTGGGGAATCGCCGGCCGGATCGTATGGGCCTGGGTGCTCACGATACCGGCCTCAGCGGGGATGGCGTCGGTCCTCTATCTACTCCTCGCCGAGTTCGTGAAACTGTAGCCGTTTGGGGCCAAAGCTGCCGCTTAAGTGGCTTGCAGGCAATGAATTATGCCACTGAGTCCGGCGCCGGGGCGCACACGGTGACTGCTCACGCTGCTCGGTCCGAATGTTGCCAGTACCTTTTCAACATCCGGAAACGTGACTCCAACGTGACGTTCAACATCACAGATTCCTCTGGCCACCCCTGGCCGGAGCGGGGTAAGTACAAAGGGGGGCGGCAGCCCAGCGCCCCCCTTTTTTTTCCCAAGCTGAACCCATGATCGACGTTCGTCCCTCCTCGCTGTTCCTCAATCGAGAACTCAGCTGGCTGGCGTTCAACGCGCGAGTGCTGCAGCAGGCACTCGACGCGCGCGTTCCGCTGCTCGAGCGCGTCAAGTTCCTCGCGATCTTCAGCGCGAACCTCGACGAGTTCTACATGGTTCGCGTCGCCGGCCTCCGCCGCCAGGTGGCGGCAGGCGTCGTCCAGAAGCCGGCCGACGGTCTGACGCCGCAGGAGCAGCTCGACGCGATCGACGCCGAGGTCGCACGCCTGAGCGCGATGCAGCGCGGATGCCTCACGTCGCTTCTCGACGAGGCCGCTCGCCACGACATCCGTCTTCTCGGCGTGCGCGATCTGACGGCGGCCGAGTGGGGCGAAATCGACGAATACTTCGAGTCGCAGATTTTCCCGGTGTTGACGCCGCTCGCGGTCGACCCGGGTCATCCGTTCCCGTACATCTCGAACCTTTCGATTTCGCTCGCCGTCGAGATTCGCGACCCGGACACGGGCGAGATTCGCTTCGCGCGGGTGAAGGTCCCGAAGAGCCTCCCGCGTTGGATTCCCGTCCGCGCGCGCCCCAATCACTTCGTTCCGCTGGAGCAGGTGATCGGCGCGAATCTGACGGCGCTCTTTTCGGGCATGGAAGTCGTGGCGTCGTACGTCTTCCGCATCACGCGCTATTCGGACCTCGACATTCCGGTCGAAGAGCCGGAGGACCTGCTCGCGACGATTGAAGAGCAGGTCTTCCAGCGCCGCTTCGGCGAGGTCGTTCGCGTCGAAGTGCAGGACGACATGCCGGCGCATCTGCGCGCCCTGCTCCTCGAGGAATTGCGCGAGGACGACGTCGCCGAGAGCGGCCGTCTCAGCGAGCGCGACATCGTCGACGCGGGCAGACTGCTCGACCTCAGCGATCTGAGCGGGCTCGCGGCGCTCGACATTCCCGCGCTGCGCGACCCGCCGTTCGTGGCGGCGACGCCGGCCGAGCTGCGCGACGCCGAACGGAACATCTTCGACGTCATCCGCGAGGGCGACCTCCTCGTCCATCATCCGTTCGACTCGTTCGGCGCGTCGGTCGAACGCCTGCTGAAGGAAGCGGCGCGAGACGACCAGGTGCTCGCGATCAAGCTCACGTTGTATCGCACGTCGGGCGACACGGCCGTCGTGGCGGCGCTCGTCGAAGCGGCGCAGCGCGGCAAGCAGGTGGCCGTGATCGTCGAGCTCAAGGCGCGCTTCGACGAAGCGAACAACATCACGTGGGCGCGGCAGCTCGAGGACGCGGGCGTGCACGTCGCGTTCGGATCGGCGACGCTCAAGACGCACGCCAAGACGGCGCTCGTCGTCCGCCGCGAGGTGGACGGCATCCGCCGCTACATCCATCTTGGCACGGGCAACTACAACTCGCGCACGGCCAGGCTGTACACCGACGTCGGTCTGCTCACGTGCAGTCCGTCGATCGGCGCCGACGTGAGCGATCTGTTCAATTCGCTGACGGGCTATTCGCGCCAGCGCCTCTATCGCAAGCTGCTCGTCGCGCCGGTGAACATGCGCGCGCGGTTCCTCGAGCTCATCGCCCGTGAAGCCGAGCACGCGGCGGCGGGCCGGCCGGCGCGGATCGTCGGCAAGATGAACGCGCTCGTGGACGAGGAGACGATCGACGCGCTTTATCGAGCGTCGCAGGCCGGGGTCGAGATCGACCTCATCGTGCGAGGCATTTGCTGTCTGCGCCCGGGTCTTCCCGGCGTGAGCGAGAACATCCGCGTCGTGAGCATCGTCGGCCGCTTCCTCGAGCACTCGCGCCTCTGGCAGTTCACGAACGGCGGCGACGAAGAGTTTTACCTCGGCTCCGCCGACTGGATGCCGCGCAACTTCGACCGCCGCGTCGAGGCAGTGGCGCCGATCGAGACGCCGGCGCTGCACGAACGCGTGCGCATGCTACTGCGCACGTATCTGTCGGACGAGCGGATGGCGTGGGATCTCGGACCCGACGGCACGTGGACGCAACGCAACCCGGCAAGCACCGCACGGCCGTCGCACGAGGTGCTGATCAAGCAGCCGTGGGGGACGCCACGCGAGACCTCGCCGGCGAGAGAGATTCCGGCTGCCGAGAGATCAGGGGAGAGGACGCCGGTTCTCGGAGACTGACGGCGCGGAAACCCCGGGGCTGGTTTCGCACCAATTGGCGGGCGCTCATCCGTGGAAGCCAGACCGGATCGAGGGTGAGCATCGAGGGCGAGTGCTGAGAGCCGCGTTGAACTCCGTGCGCTCCGAATGGCTTGGGGTGCACACTCAGATCTCAGGACTGCCTCAGACCTGACTCCTGAGTTACTCCAACTCCTCCCCCCCCAAGCTGTCGGACGATAGTACATGCCCGTCCGGCGCCACGATCTCCACCGCCGTCCCCGCGACGGTCGCCAACAGCCCCGATTTTCGGTGAGCGCCCCACATCTCGAGCCTCATCGCTCCGCGCGGCCGCGGTGACGCGGGGACGGGAGTGATGCGAATCGCGCGCTGCGTCCAGCGGACCTTCACGCCCGCGACCGCGCTTACGTGGCCACGGTCAAGTCCATCCGCGATGCGCAGAATCGCCGACAGCCGGCGAATGCGGCGTCGCAGCGTTTTGTCGAGCATGCCGAAGTTGCGATGACGGCGCCGCGGCTCGGATCCGCGGTGGTAGCGCGAGACGTTCGCGATCACGACCTGCTCCGACGGCGGCATGCCGAGCAGATCGGCGTGGAGCACCAGATGGTACGAGTGCTTGTGGTGCCGTTCATAGCTGATGTGGTAGCCCGCGTCGTGCAGCAACGCGGCGTCGGCCAGCGCCGCCCGGTCGTCGCGCGTGCAGCCGAGCCGCTCGCCGAGCGCGTCGAACAGCGCGAGCGCGAGCACCTGAACGCGCGACGAGTGCGGCTCTTCGGCGTGGCAGCGCTGGGCGAGGTCGGTCACCGAGCGCGCGCGAGCGTCGCCGGGGTCGGCGATCGTCGGAACGACCCGCGCCGCCTCGAGGAGCAACCCCTCGCGAATTCCGTAACGCGACACCACGAGCTCGCGAGATTCGAGGCGTCGCAGCACTTCGGCCGCGACCGCGACGCCGGCGACGATGATGTCGGCTCGCTCGGGATTGAGCCCCGGCACCTCGCGTCGCTCGTCCGACGTCATGTCGGCGAGCATGTCGAGGATGTGCTCGAGATCCGCGCGCGGAATGTGCGCCGCGTGGACCGACCGCGCGGCCGTGAGGATTCCCTGCCGCGCCAGGTAGACACCGGCGAGGTTGGTGAACGTCCCGCCCGAGCCGATGAGTTGGGCGCCGCGCCAGTCGCGGCGAGGCACGTTGGCGCGGATCGCGTTGCTCACCGCTTTGCGAAGCTTGCGCACGCCGCGGGGCGTTACGCCGTGCTCGAAGAATTCTTCCGTCAACCGGATCGCGCCGAACGGCAGCGACACGAGACGTTCGATCACGCCCTCGGCGCTCAGCGCCAATTCGGCCGAGCCGCCGCCGATGTCGAGCACCACCGTGCGGCCGACTCCCATGTCGAAGTGCGCGACCGCGCTGCGGAAGCTGAGTCGCGCCTCTTCGGCGCCGTCCAGCACGCGCACGCGAAGACCGGTCACGCGCTGCACTTCGGTGATGAAGGCGGCGGCGTTGCTCGCGTCGCGGACCGCGCTCGTCGCGACGACGTCGATGCGCGCCGCGCCGAGCTCTTTGGCCAGCGTCGCCATACGCTCGACGGCTTCGATCGCCGCGCGGATCGCGATGTCCGAGAGCCGTCCGTTCGCGGCGAGCCCCGTCGCGAGTCTCGGCGCCGCCTTCATCTCGTCGACGACTTGAATGGTGCCGTCGGTGGAAACGTCGGCGACGATCTGGCGGATCGAATTCGAGCCGATGTCGATCGCGGCGACACGCCGGTGTCCCGGCGCCACCGCACGTCGTTGTGGGCGATCACTGCGCCCGACCGGGATAGTTACGGACAAGCGTGGCCTCCTGCGCTTGGGCGAACTGTCGTCGACCGCGCGTCGTCGCGGACGCTACACGGATACGAATATATGTTGGATGCCGCGCGCGAGTTCGACGCGCGCCGTGCCCGGCGTCACACGTGGGTAACGGCGGCAGCCGGAAAATGCGCGGTGATCGTCGTGCCTTGGCCGACGACGCTCTCCGCTCGCACCGATCCGCCGTGTGCTTCGACGAGGTGCCGCACGATCGCGAGGCCGAGGCCGGTTCCGCCTTCGTCGCGCGCGCGTCCCGCGTCGACGCGATAAAAACGCTCGAAGATGCGGCCGAGGTGCTCCGTCGGGATGCCGCTCCCCGTGTCGCGCACGCGGAGCGTCGTGCCGCCGCGCGGCGGCGCTTCGGCGCTCACCGTGACGCTGCCGCGCGCGGTGTGCCGCACCGCGTTCTCGATCAGGTTCCCGAGGACCTGACGCAGCGCGGTCGGATCCGCCTCAACGTGCTGCGCGTCGGGCGACGCTTGGAATCCGAGCGTGAGCCCCTTTGCGTCGGCGGCGCGGGCGATGCCGGTGAACACGTCGCTCACGACGCCGGCCAGATCGTTCGATACCACGTTCGGCCGCCAGCTGCCCGACTCGTACCGTGACAGGTCGAGCAAATCGTCGACGATTCGCTGCATGCGCCGCGTGTTCGCCTCGATGGTGTCGAGAAACCGCTCGCGGTTGTCCGACGGCAACTCGCGGTCGCGAAGCGTCTCGGCGAAGCCGGCGATGACCGTGAGCGGCGTCTTGAGCTCGTGCGACACGTTGGCGACGAAGTCGCGGCGGATCGTTTCGAGTCTCCGCCGCGTCGTGAGATCCTGCACGGCGACCACCGCGCCGCCGTCGGGGGGGGGAAGCGGGCGCGCCGAAACGAGCAACGTCCGGTCGGCGACGCCGATCTCGAGGGGGCCGGTGGCGACGCCGGCCATCGCGCCGCGCAGCGCGTCGCGCATGAGCCGGTGTTGCGGGAGCATGTCGGTCGAGAAGGGCACGTTGGCGCGCAGGTCGAGGAGCCGGCGCGCGCTCTCGTTCAGACGCACGACGCTGCCGCGCGCGCTGACGGCGACGATGCCCTCGTCGAGCGAATCGATCACCGCCGACAACAGCGCGTCTTCCGCCTGGAGCGCCGACAGTCGAGAGGAGAGCTGCTCGGTCATCCGTTGAAGCGCCGACGCGAGGTCGCCGACTTCGCCCGGCGCCGAAAGAGCAGGCCGGCGCTCGAGATCCCCGGCCGCGATCGCGGTCGCGACGTCGCGCAGCTCGATGATCGGCTGCGACACGGCGCGCGAGAAGCCGAACGCCACGATCAGCGTACCGGCGAGCGCGAGCAACCCGGCCGCGATCACGTCGTCGCGCGCTCCGTTGACGATCTCGCGGAACTTCGCGGTTCCGACCGACACGCGCACGGTGCCGAGCGGATGTTTGATGGCGAGGTAGATCTCGTCGTCGCCGGCGGACGGGCTGCGGCGGCGCGACCAGCCGATGCCGCGTTCACGCGCGTCGGCGACTTCCGGGCGGCCAAAGTGGTTCTGAAGTTGTTCCAGATCGTCGCCGCTGAACTCGGAGTCGCCGACGACTTTGCCGTCCGAACGAATGAGAGTCACGCGGCGGCCGAGCGCGGCACCCGCTGCGTCGGCGAGCGAGTCGTCGTTCATGCCGGCGTGCCATTCGCTGCCGACGAGCCGCGCCTCGCGCTCGAGCTCGTGCTGCGTTTCGGCGGCGAGGCGGTTGTCCAGGCGGTTGCCGGCGATCACGACGACGACCGCGACGAGAAGAACGACGATGACGAGCGATCCCACCAACAACCGCTTGGTGAGACTCACGTGCGACGTGCCTGTATGCTCTTGAGTCGGTAGCCGAATCCGCGAACTGTTTCGATCAGGTCGCCGGCCTCGCCGAGCTTCGTGCGCAGCCGCTGTACGTGCATGTCGACCGTGCGCGTTTGAATGTCGGGCGCGGCCTCCCAGACGGTCTCGAGCAGGTGCGCGCGTCCCTGAACACGACCGCGCCGCTCGGCGAGCGTCAAGAGGAGCTTGTATTCGGTCGGCGTCAGCTCGATCGCCCGTCCGTCCACCGCGACCCGGTGCTCGGCGCGGTCGATGGTGACCGGACCGATGGAAACGACGTCCGACGGCCCGACACCGCCGGCGCTCATGCGGCGCAGGATGGCGCCGACGCGGAGGACGAGCTCCTGAGGGCTGAACGGCTTGGTGAGATAGTCGTCGGCGCCGAGCGCGAGGCCGCGAATGCGATCCTGCTCTTCGCGGCGCGCCGTGAGCATCAAGACGGCGACGTCGCGTGTCGCTTCATGCGCTCGCAGCTGCTCGAGCACGTCGTAGCCCGACGCGCCGGGGAGCATGAGGTCGAGCACGATCAGCGCGGGGCGTTCCTGTCGCGCGGCCGTCAGCGCCTCCGGGCCGGTGGCGGCCGTGGACACGCGGTACCCCGCCTTCACCAAGTGGTACGCGACGAGGGCGACGATGTCCGCTTCGTCGTCGACGACGAGCACTCGCTCGCCGGTTACGGGGCGGGCATTGGGGGCTGTCACGTGGCGACCGCCGCGTCGAGCCGGCGCTGGATGTTGGAGACGATCATGTCGACCGCGACCGCGTTGTGGCCTCCGCGCGGCACGATCACGTCGGCGTAGCGCTTCGTCGGCTCGACGAATTCGAGATGCATCGGATGGACGGTGGTGAGGTACTGCTCGATGATTTCGTCGAGCGGGCGGCCGCGTTTTGTCGTGTCGCGGCGGATGCGCCGGATGAGGCGGAGGTCTGCGTCTGCGTCGACGAAGATCTTCACGTCGCAGAGTTCGCGGATGCGCGGGTCATTGAAGAGCAGGATGCCGTCGACGACGATCACGCGGGCCGCCGGGATGTGGACCGTGCTGTCGGTGCGCGAGTGCGTGACGAAGTCGTAGACGGGTTTCTCGATCGACTCGCCGCCGGCGAGCCGCTCCAGATGTGCAACCAGCAGGGGCCAATCGAACGCGTCCGGATGATCCCAGTTGACCTTCCGCCGCTCGTCGAGCGAAAGCCGCGAGAAGTTCATGTAATACGCGTCCATGTCGATGAACGCGACCGACTCGGCGCGGAGGGCCTGCGCGACGTGTCGCGCCACGGTCGATTTGCCGGACCCCGAACCCCCGGCGATTCCGACGATGAAGGGGTTCATTGAGGCCGCGCGACGCGCTCATTCGCCGCGAAGATTGGCGGCGCCAACCGGATAAAAAAAGTCGTCACACTGTCACAATCTGGTATCGGCGCCGGCACGATCGCTAGCTTCAGACGATGCGTATGCGTGGATTGCTGCTGCTCGCGCTGTTGTCGGCCGCGGCGTGCTATACGAGCATGACGTTGGGCGCCAATGGCCCTGTCGATCTCGTTGTCGCCGCGACGACCGACGTGCACGGGTACGTCGAGGGCTGGAATTACCTGACCGGCCGGCCGGACACGCTTCGCGGCCTCGCCCGGATCGCCACGATCGTCGATTCGATTCGGCGGACGACGGGCACGATGCCCATCCTGGTGGACGCCGGCGACATGCTGCAAGGAACGCCGCTGACGTACGTCGCCGCGCGCGTCGACACGACCGCGCGGCACCCGGTGATCGCCGCGATGAACGCGATGCAGTACGACGCCGCCGCGATCGGTAACCACGAATTCAACTACGGCCTTCCCACGCTCGACCGCGCGCTGCGTCAAGCCGAATTCCCGCTCCTCGCGTGCAACGTGTACGGACCGAACGGGCAGCGCCGGTTCGGCGCATGGACGGTCGAGATTCGGCGCGGCGTGAAAGTGGGAATCGTCGGCGCCACGACGCCGGGATCGATGGTATGGGACCGCGACAACCTCGCCGGCCGCCTGCAGGTGCGCGACATCATCCCCGACGTGCGCAGCTCGGTTCGTGACGCGCGAAACGCCGGGGCGGCGGTCGTGATCGCCGTCGTTCACTCCGGACTCGACGAGCCGTCGTCGTACGACACGATCGGCACGGGCGTGGCGAGCGAGAACGTCGCGGCGCGTCTCGCGCACGAGGTGCCGGGGATCGACGTGATCGTGTACGGCCATACGCACAAGGAGATGGCCGACACGGTCATCGCCGGGACGCTGCTCATGCAGCCGAAGAACTGGGCGACGAGTCTCGCCGTGGCGCAGCTTCGGCTCGAGCGCCGCAACGGTCGTTGGGCCGTGGTCTACAAGCGAGGGCGTCTGATCCCGGCCGCGCACCATCGCGAAGACTCTCAGGTGCTCGCGGTCGCGGCCGAGGGCCATCGTCTCGCCGTCCGGTATGCGGCGACGCCCATCGGCAGCACGCCGGTCGCGTGGCGCGCCGACTCCGGGCGCGTCATCGCGACCCCGCTGACCGACTTCGTGCTCGACGTGGAGCGCCGCGCGTCCGGCGCCCAGCTCGCGTCGACCGCCGTCTTTTCGCTCGATGCGTCGCTCGATGCCGGCCCGATCACGATCGCCCGCGTCGCCGCGCTCTACCCGTACGAGAACACACTCCGCGCCGTGCGCGTCACCGGCGCGCAACTGCGCGACTACCTCGAGTACAGCGCCCGGTACTTCCGCGCCGGCGCCAACGGCATCACAGCCGACCCGTCGATCCCCGGCTATAACTACGACGTCGTCGGAGGGGTCGACTACGAGATCGACGTGGCGAAGCCGATCGGCCAGCGCGTCACGCGACTGGAATTCCAGGGGAAGGCGGTGATGCCGTCCGATTCATTCACGATGGCGGTGAACAACTATCGCCAAGCGGGAGGCGGAGGGTTCTCGATGCTCCACGACGCCCCGGTCGTGTACGATCAGCAGCGAGAAATCCGAGACCTGCTCATCGACGAAGTGAAGAAGCGAGGAACGATTCGGCCGGAGCAGTTCGCCGGAACGCAGTTCAGAGTCGTGAACAGCCGAGCGGGCGCGAAATAGACACGAGCCTGGGGCCCCTTCTCACCGTTCGTTAGTTTCGCTCCGAGGCTCCGTCACGCCCGGGCTCCATCGCTCTTCGGCTCTTCCACTTCGGCTCCTTCGCCCTTCAGACTTTGCGCGTTTTCGTCAATTCTCGTCCCCTCGATCTTCCGTCCGGCTCGAGTGCCCTCGACGCCGTTCGCGCCTTCGACCAGCAAGAAGCGGCCGGAGTGAGCTCCGGTGTTCGCGTCATCACCGACAGCCGCGGACTGCCGCTCGCGCCCGCGACCGTGATGAGCGCGGGCTCGATCCTGCGCATCGTCTCGGCTCGCGCGCGTTCGGCGGACGAGCCGTGACCACGGTTCCTCCGATCACGTCGGAGCTGCTCCGCCGTTTGCCGAAAGCCGAGCTGCACTGCCACCTCGACGGTTCGCTTCGCCCCGAGACGCTGCTCGAGCTTGCGCACGAGTACAAGCAGCCGATTCCGCGCGACGACGCCGACGCGCTGCGCGAATTCATGCGCGTGGACGACGCCCAGAGCCTCGAAGATTATCTCGCCAAGTTCGACGTCACCCTGGCCGTTCTGCAGACGGCGGAGGCGCTCGAGCGGGTGGCCTACGAGCTGGCGATCGACGCGGGGCGCGACGGCGTACGCTATATCGAGGTGCGGTTCGCGCCGGTGCTGAACGTGCGCGGCGGTCTCTCGCTCGGTGAAACGGTCGAGGCTCCGCTGCGCGGACTCGAGCGCGCGGCGCGCGATGGCGGCGCGCACGGACGGATCATCATCTGCGGGCTTCGCCACTTGTCGCCCGACGTCTCGCTCGAGCTCGCGCGCCTCGCGGTCGCCTACCGCACGCGCGGCGTCGTCGGCTTCGATCTCGCCGGCGGCGAGCTCGGGAATCCCGCGTCGCCACACGCGGCGGCGTTCGCGTTCGCGCAGGAGCACGACCTCGCGTGCACGTGCCACGCCGGTGAAGGCGCCGACGCGTCGTCCGTGCGCGAGGCCATTCATCAGTGCGGCGCGCATCGTATCGGCCACGCGACGCGGCTCATCGAGGACGAGGCGCTCACCCAGTACGTGAACGACCGCCGCATTCCGCTCGAGATCTGCCTCACGAGCAACGTGCAGACGCGCGCCGTCGTCTCGTACGAGGCGCATCCGTTGCGCCGCTACTTCGACCGCGGGCTGAGCGTCGTGCTCAACACCGACAATCGTCTCATGAGCGGCACGACGCTCACCGACGAGTACCTCCACGCGGCACGCTCGCTCGACTTCTCCTTCGACGAGCTCGCCCGCGTCGCGCGGAACGGATTCGCGAGCGCCTTTCTGCCCTGGGAGGAGCGCTCGAAACTTCTCGCTGACTTCGACGCCGAGCTCGCGCGTCTCCGCTCGGGAGCGGCGGCGTGAGCCGGCACGGTTCGGCCGAAGCGCTGGCCGCGGCGAAAGAAGTTCGGGATCGCCTCGGCGCGTTCTCGCCTGCCGTGGCAATCGTCCTCGGCTCGGGGTTGGGCGGTCTCGCCGACGAGATCGAAGACTCGACGTCGATCAACTATCGAGACGTTCCGGGGTTTCCAGCGGCGACCGTCGCCGGGCACGCCGGGAAACTGATCGCCGGCTCATTGCGAGGCGTTCCGGTCCTCGCGTTGTCGGGGCGCTTCCATCTGTATGAGGGGCACGACGCCGCGCTCGCGGGCTATCCGGTGCGCGTGGTTCACGCGCTCGGTGCGCGGACGCTCATCGTCTCCAACGCCGCCGGCGGAGTCAACGCGAGCTTCGCCCCGGGCGACCTGATGCTGATTCGCGATCACATCAATCTGATGTTTCGCAATCCTCTCGTCGGGCCGCTCGAGCAAGGCGACCTCCGGTTTCCGGACATGTCGTCGCCCTACGACCCACGCCTCGCCCAAATCGCGCTCGACGTGGCCCGCGAGCAGGGCATCGTGTTGCGCGAGGGCGTCTACGCCGGGCTCCTCGGGCCGCAGTACGAAACCGCCGCCGAGGTGCGCATGCTCTCCGTGCTTGGAGCCGATGCGGTGGGAATGTCGACGGTACCGGAGGTGATCGTCGCGCGCGCGATCGGCATGCGCGTGCTCGGTTTCAGCTGCGTGACCAACCTCGGCACCGGGCTCACGACGTCGCCGCTGACGCACGCCGACGTCCTCGCGACGACGGCGCGTGCCGCGGATGCTTTCGTTCGGCTCGTGTCCGGCGTCGTCGAGCGGTTAAAGGGACGCGGGCCTACCGCCGACCCGTTCGCTGGGCGGGCGGAGGCGGAAGCGCGCGAACGCGGGCCCTGAAATCCTGGAACGCCGGCGAATCTTTCGTCAGCGACCGGATGATCGCCGGATTGATCTGCGCGATCTGGGTCTGCGTGTCGTGGACGCGGTCTTCCTCGAGCGGGTGGTCGGTGAACCACTGGTCGACCGCCGTGGGTCGCGCCTGCCGCTCGGCAATCAGCTTGTCGAACATCTGCGGCATGCCCGTCGGGTCGATGCCAGCTCGGACCAACTCGCTGATCCCGGCGGCGTCGGCCTCGGCCTCGTCACCGCGACTGAACTTGGCGAACAGCAACCCTCCGCCGACCTGGACGCCGGCGCCGCCGATGCCGTTGCAAACGCTCGTGAGGGTGCACAGCACCGCCGCGCCGACGTTGGCTCCCTGCATCTGCTGCATCTGCTTCACCGAGTGACGCAGCGCGACGTGTCCGATCTCGTGCGCCAAGACCGACGCGAACTGGTCCATCCGGTCGGACCGCTCGGCGACGCCGCGATTGATGTAGACGTAGCCGCCCGGAAGAGCGAAGGCGTTGAAGTCGTTCGTGTTCACCAGGAAGAAATGCCACACCAGATCGGAGCGATTCGTGACGCGCGCGATCGAATCTCCGAGATTGTTCAGGTACTGGTTGATGGCCCGGTCCTGGACGATCGGCAGCTGCGAGTTCACTTGCTGGGACTGCTCGGCGCCGATCTGGATTTCCTGCTGCTGCGAGATCGCGCACGCGGAAAGTCCGGCTACCACGGCGGCCGCCGCGGCCGCACCAAATCGTCTCATTGTTTGCGTTTCCATCAGGCTGAAGAGTTCACATCGCCGTAGGGCAAGACATATTCCGACTACCCGCCGAGCCCGCCCTCGTCTTGTAGGCGACCTGTTGCATTTTCGTCCAGCGATTACACCGTAAAAACGTGCGTCTCCTGACCCTCGCGCGCGACCTCCGGCGACGGAAGGCTCGCGAACGACACCAACTTTTCGTCGCCGAAGGCGTTCGCGCGGTGGAGGAACTGGCGCGCTCGCCCTTGGTAGTTCGAGGCGTGCTCACTGCCCCTCAATTGGATGAGACACCCCGCGGAGGGTCCCTCCTCGCCGAGCTCGGTGCTCGAGGGATTGCCACGGAACGCGTGGACCACCACGAGTTCGCCAGCGCGGCCGAAACGGAGTCGCCGCAGGGCATTCTCGCCGTCGCCGAGGTGCCGGACCGTTCTTTGGCGTCCCTGACGAGTCGCGCCTCGCTTCGTCTCCTGGTCCTGGACGCGGTCCAGGACCCGGGCAACGTCGGCACGATAGTTCGCACCGCCGCCGCCCTCGGCGCGGACGCAACGGTGGCCTTGCCGGGGACCGTTGACCTCTGGAATGCCAAAGTCGTCCGTAGCGGGATGGGGGCACACTTTCATCATCTCTGTCTTGCTGGTACCTGGGACGACCTGGAGGCGTTCCGCCGCCGGGGCCCTCTGGACGTTTGGGCCGCGGATGCGGCGGGCGAGGTCCTGTCGGCCACGGTGCCGCCGGCGCGCGTCGCCATCGTCGTGGGGAACGAGGGGGGCGGCCTGTCGCCGGCAGCGCGCGAACGCGCCGACAAACTCGTTGCCATTCCGATCGTCCGGCCGATAGAGTCGCTCAACGTCGCGGTGGCCGCCGGCATTCTCCTACACGAGCTCTCGCGGTGACGCCGTCCCTAATAGTTCAGGCGTACGCGTTCATGGTCGGCGCGTGCGTTGGATCGTTTCTGAACGTCTGCATCGTCCGCTGGCCCAACGAGCGGTCGATCGTGCGTCCTCGCTCCCGTTGTCCCAAGTGCGGCAACCAGCTGGCGTGGTTCGAGAACGTGCCGATCGTGAGTTGGCTCGCGTTGCGCGGACGTTGCCGTTGCTGCGACGAACCGATTTCGGCGATGTACCCGGCGATCGAGCTGGCGGTGGCGCTCGGCTGGTTACTCGCGATACGTCATTATGGAGCGACGTTCACCGCGTTTCGCGTGGCGGTGTTCGGCACCGTGCTGCTCGGCGTGGCGATGACCGACGCCCGCCACTATCTGATCCCCGACGGCTTCACGCTTTTCGGAATGGTGTTCGCGCTGCTCACGGCGCTGATCGGCTTTTTTCAGAACGAAACCGGCATCTTTGCCGGGCCGTACGACGCATTGATCGGCGCGTGCACCGGCGCCGGCATGATCGCCATCGTCGGCTGGCTCGGTGAAGTCGTGACCAGACGCGAGGCGATGGGCCTCGGTGACGTGACGCTCATGGCCTTCATCGGCGCCGCGCTGGGACCGACGCGCGCGCTCATTACGATCTTTCTCGGAGCGACGCTCGGTGCTCTGGCGTTCGGTGTCGTCGTGATTCCAGTCGCGATGCTGCGGCGCGGTCAGACCCGCGAGCAGACGGAGCTGGCGCTCGGCAGCATGCCGCTGGAAACGCCGCTCGTGCCGTTCGGAGTTTTTCTTGCGCCCGCGGCGGTGCTCACGTTGTTTTGGGGCGACGCTCTTCTGTCCTGGCTCGTACGGTAGATCGATGCAAGGGCTGGCCACTGGCCTAGCCGGGCAAATGGGAACACAGATGCCGCGGATTCAACAACAATGCCGCAGATGAAGACTGAAGGTGCCCGTTATGCGGCCCCGTTCTCACGATCCGCGGCTGTTGCCTTTCAAGTCTGTGTCTGCGTTGAATTCCTCCTGCCGTCGCCAATGGCCGGCTCGCCATGCCAGCCGCCGCCAGTGGCCTGCGCGGCAAAGTAGCTTTCGCCAATGATCGGCGAATACCTGAGAAACGAGGCCGCTGGCGGTGCGCTGGCGCGATTCACCACGGACCTGACGGCCGCCGCGCGAGCGGGCCGGCTCGAGCCCGTGCGCTGCCGCGACGACGAGGTTTCGCGGGTCATCGACATCCTGCTCCGCCACGGCAAGAACAACCCGACGCTCGTCGGGCCGGCGGGCGTCGGCAAGACGGCGATCGCCGAAGGACTCGCGCAGCGGATCGCGCAGGAGCGCGTGCCGCTCGTCCTCAAACCGGTGCGTTTGCTCTCGCTCGACCACGTGGCGCTGCTCGCCGGCACGACGTACCGCGGCCAGTACGAGGAGCGCATCCGCGGCATCGTCGCCGAGACGACCGCGGCGAGCGACGTGATCCTGTTCATCGACGAGCTGCACAACCTGATCGGGCAGGGCACGGCGATCGGCGTCGCGATGGACGCGGCCAACATGCTCAAGCCAGCGCTCGTGCGCGGCGACTTCCGCGTCATCGGCGCGACCACGAGCGACGAATACGAGAAGTGGGTCGGTGGCGACCCCGCGCTCGAGCGCCGATTCCAGAAGGTCGTCGTCCGCGAGCTCGGCGAAGCGGAAACGCTCGAGATCCTCCAGGCCCGGAAGGAGCGTCTCGAGCGCCATCATAACGTGCTCATCTCCGACGACGCGATGCGCGCCGCGGTCAAGCTCACCGATCAATATGTGACGGACCGGATGCGTCCCGACAAGGCGATCGACGCGGTCGACGAGGCCTGCGCGCACATGCAGGCGATCATTAAGTACTCGCCGCGCACCGAGCAGCTCATCGAGCGGCGTATCGCCGCGCTGAAGGAGCAGGCGCGCACCGACAAGGAGCAGGAAGAAGAGCGCCGCGACAACGAGGCGGCGACGCGGCCACCGAGTAACGCGTTCGAACGGTTCGGCGCCGAGCTGGAGGCGCTCTTCGTCGGCGCGCCCGTCGCCACCGGACCCGGCGACCGCGAGGCCAACGGCGCCGCGAGGCCGTCCGTCGTGCCGCCGCTCGCTCCGATCGAAGCGGAGCTCGCGCATCAATTGATGGAAGAGGGCATCGTCATCCGCGGCCACGACGTTGCGCGCGTCGTCGGCTTGATGGCCGGCGTCGACGTGAAGTGGGACGAGAGCGCGCCGATTCCATGATCACCTCCGCGATGCGACACCGTTTTGCGTCTCTTCTGATCGGCGGGCTTTCCGCGCTCTCGTTGGCCGCGTGCCGCCGCGGCGAAGCGGCCGGCGACGGTCCGTACGCGGACAAGGTCGCCGCCGACGTTCCGAAGATCGAAGCCGCGCTCGGCGTCAAATTCAAGACGCCGCCCAAGCTCGAGATCCGCTCGCGCGATGAAGTCCGCAAGTTCCTCGTCGCCAAGCTGGAAGAGCCTGGCGTGCAAAAGCAGCTCGCGAACCAGGAAGCGATCTACAAGATGCTCGGCCTCGTTCGCGACACGATGCGCCTCGCCGACTTCTACGTGAAGGTGCTCACCGAACAGATCATGGGATTCTACGATCCCAAGACGAAGGTGCTGTACGTCGTGAACGGAGCGCCCGAGGAGTACGTGGGCATCACGATCATGCACGAACTGATTCACGCGCTCCAGGATCAATACGCGAATCTGGATTCGCTCGAGCACATCGAGGGCGACGACGACCGACAGCTTGCCGCGCAGGCCGTCGTCGAAGGACAGGCGACGTACGACCAGATGTACATCATGGCCGGCGGCGGCGGGAACATCGCTGCCCAACTGCCCGGCGGCTGGGAGTCGATCCGCCAGACGATCCGCGACGCGCAAAAGACGCAGCCGGTCTTCGCGTCCGCGCCGATGGTGATTCAGGAGACGCTGCTCTTTCCGTATATCAACGGCTCGGATTTCGTTCGCCGGTTCAACGCGCGCGGGAAGATCGGCGAGCTTCCGCTCTCCGACCTCCCCGCATCGAGCGAACAGCTCATGCACGACTCGGCGTACTTCGTGCAGCCGCGCGACGTGCCGAGCGAAGTGACGCTGCCCAAGATTCCGGGCACCGTCGACGTAAACGACTTCGGCGAATTCGGCACGCGACTCCTCGTGTTCGCGCACACGCACGACCAGGACGCGTCGATCCGCGCCTCGAACGGATGGGACGGGGATCGCTACGCGCTCGTGAAGACGCCTGCCGGCTACTCGCTGGCCTGGGTCACCGTGTGGGATCACGCCGGCGACGCGGCCGAGTTCGTGTCGGCGATGGATCAGGTCATGCGAGAGCGCTTCAACGTGCGACCTCGCGTCACCGGTGAACGCCGCCACTTCGACACGCCGGCACGGACGATCGAGATGGACGTCCGCGAAATCGCCGGGCGCCCCGTCGTGCTCTATGTAGACGTTCCGAACGGGTCGCCCACCGACCTCGTCGATCTCGGCAAGGTCAAGGTGGTTCCGCGGTGACGAGCCCGGCGCAGAAGAACGCGCCCCCGCCCGTGCAGTCCACGGCCGAAACGCCGCCGCCGGCGACGCCGCGTCTGTCAGGCCCGGCTCCGGCGCCCGTCGGCGTCGGACCGCTTGCGCCGTCGGCCGCGAACGGCGGACCGCGCGCCATGCAGATCCTGCACGACGAGGCGACACGACAGGCGCAGCTCGATGCGATGAAGCGCCGCGCGACGTTGTTGCTCGTCGGCGCCACGGTGCTCTTCATCGTGACGCGCGCGCTCGAGACACGTTGGGCCTGGCTCGGTTACGTTCGCGCAACGATGGAAGCGGGAATGATCGGCGGCCTCGCCGATTGGTTCGCCGTGACGGCGCTCTTCCGGCATCCGCTCGGCATTCCGATTCCGCACACGGCGATCGTGCCGGCGCGCAAGGATCGTGTCGGGCGCACGCTCGGCGCGTTCGTCCAGCGCAACTTCCTCTCGCGCGAGGTGATCGAGCACCGCATGCGGACGCTCGAGGTCGGGCGGCGCATCGCGGAGTGGCTCGCCGAGCCGGAGAACGCGCGGACGATCGCGCGGAGCGCCGCCGAGGCGATGAGCTCCGCCGCGCAGATGCTGCGCGACGAAGACGTGCAGGACGTGATCGACCGGAGTCTTGCGCAACGCGTCCGGTCGATGCACCTCGCGCCGCTGCTCGGCAAAGTGCTGGGCGTGATCACGGAGGGCGACCGGCACCAGGAGCTGCTCGACGAGGTGATCGTGCTCGCGGCGCGCACGGTGAACGACAACAGCGAGCTGATTCGCCAGCGCATCGAGCAGGAAACGCCCTGGTGGATTCCGTCGGCGGTCGACGAGAAGATCTTCAAGCGGGTGCTGCGCGCGATCCAGCGGCTGCTGAGTGAGCTGAGTCAGGATCCGGATCATCCGCTCCGCGCGCGCTTCGACGACGGGCTGCGCCGCTTCGTCGACCGGCTCAACAACTCGCCCGAGCTCGCCCAGCGCGTCGACGCGTGGAAGGAGGAGTTCCTCGACAACGAAGCGGCCCGACGCTTCTCGCTCTCGCTTTGGCAGGAAGCGAAGGACGCGCTGGCGCGTTACGTCGACAATCCGGAATCCTCCGCTCCCGGCGCGATCGAGCATGGGCTGACGACGTTCGGGCAGAAGGCCGTCAACGACGACGAGCTCTTGGCGAAGCTCGACGAATTGGCGGTGAACGTCGCCGTCTACCTCGTCGCGCGCTACCAGGACGAGGTCGGCGAACTGATCGCGTCGACGGTTGCGTCCTGGGACCCCGAGCTCACGTCCCGCCGCGTCGAGCTGGCAATCGGCCGCGACCTCCAGTTCATCCGCATCAACGGCACGATCGTCGGCGGATTGGCCGGGCTACTGATCTACGTGATCTCGTCGTTCTTCAAATAGTTGAAGAGCACTGCGGTAGAGCTGGTTTCCCCAGCCCGGCCCCGGTGCCGTTCCTTTAGTCCGACCCGATCACCGTCTCCGTTTCCGGCGCCACGCGATCAGCCGGCGCGATGCTCGGTGTGATCACCGTCGCGGCGTCCGGCGGGGGCTCGACATGATCGGCCAGCTCGCTGCCGACCGGGTGCAGGAGCGCGAGGTGGAGAACCTCGTCCATCCGCTCGACGAAGAAGAAGACCATGTTCTTTCGGACCTCGTCGGGCACCTCGCGCAGGTCTTTTTCGTTCGACTTGGGCATGATCACCTGACGGAGCCCGGACCGGTACGCGGCGAGCACCTTTTCCTTCACGCCGCCGATCTCCAGCACCTTGCCGCGCAGGGTCACTTCGCCGGTCATGGCGAGGTCGCGGCGCACGGGGCGGCCGCTCAGCGCGCTGGCGATCGCCAAGGAGAGCGTGATGCCCGCGCTCGGACCGTCCTTCGGGATGGCGCCCGCCGGCAGGTGGATGTGGAGATCACTCTCTCTAAATACTGAATCTTCAATGCCGAGGTGGGCGGCGCGCGAGCGGACGTAGGAGTACGCGGCGTCGACCGACTCGCGCATCACGTCGCCGAGCTGGCCGGTCACCGTGAGCCGGCCGCTGCCCGGCATGCGCAGCGCCTCGATCAGCATGATGTCGCCGCCGGTCGACGTCCACGCCAAGCCCGTGACCACCCCGACCTCCGGCACCTTCTCCGCTTCCTCGGCGGCGAAGCGCGGGACGCCCAGCACTTCCTCGACCTTCTCGACGTCGACGATCCACGCGCCCTCTTCGCCTTCGGCCTTGGCGCGAGCGCGCTTGCGCATGATCGCCGCCAGGTTGCGCTCGAAGTTGCGAAGCCCGGCCTCGCGCGAGTACCGGTTCGAGATGAACGACAGCGACTCGTCGGTGAACTGGAGATCCTTGTCGGTGATGCCGTGCTCGTCGAGCAGACGCGGCAAGAGATAGCGCCACGCGATCTCGACTTTTTCCTCGACGGTGTAGCCCGCGATCTTGATGATCTCGAGCCGGTCGCGCAGCGGCGCCGGGATGTCGAACAGATTGTTCGCCGTGCAAATGAACAAGCACTGCGAGAGGTCGAACGGCAAATTCAAATAGTGATCGACGAACGTGTTGTTCTGGCTCGGGTCGAGCACCTCGAGCATCGCCGCCGTCGGGTCTCCGGAGGGTCCCCCGCCGGACATTTTATCAATCTCGTCGATCATCAACACCGGATCCTTCACCGCCACGCGGCGCAGCGCTTGGATGACGAGCCCCGGCATCGCGCCGACGTAGGTACGACGATGGCCGCGAATCTCGGCCTCGTCGCGCACGCCGCCGACTGAAATCCGGTAGAACTCTCTGCCGATCGACTTGCCGATCGCCTCGCCGAGCGAGGTCTTGCCGGTACCCGGCGGGCCGACGAAGCAGAGGATCGGTCCGTGCGGATCGCCGCCGCGCAGCTTTCGCACGGCGAGGTACTCGATGATGCGCTCCTTCGCCTCGTCGAGCCCGTAGTGCCGCTGGTCGAGCGCCTCTTCGACTTTCTTCAAGTCGATCAGCTCTTCGCCCGTGCGCTTGTTCCAGGGAAGCGACAGAATCCAGTCGAGGTACGTGCGAACGACGTGATACTCGCTCGACGCCGGCGAGAGCATGCGCATGCGCTCCGTCTCGCGCCGCGCTTCCTGCCCGACTTTTTCCGGGAGCTTCGCGTCGTCGATCTTCTTGAGCAGGTCGATCGCTTCCTTCTCGCCGGGATCGGCCTCGCCCAGCTCGGCCTGGATCGCGCGCAGTTGCTGGCGGAGATAGAACTCGCGCTGGTGCTGCTCGATCTTGATCTCCGTCTGCTTCTTGACGTCCTCCATCACGCGCGCGCGCGCGACTTCGCGCTCGAGCCGCCCGAGGATGAAGCGGAGCCGCTGGCCCACGTCGAGCCGCTGCAGCACTTCGTCCTTGTCGGCGATGCGCAAGTTCATGTTCGTCGCCGCGAGGTCGGCAAAGCGACCCGGATCGGAGACGTTCATCTTCAGGATCGCCGGCACTTCGTCGGGAATGCGCTCGACGAGCTCGGCCAACGTCTCGGCCGACGACACGACTCGCGTCACGAGATCGTCGATCTCGTTCGGATCGGCGGGCGTCTCGCGCGCCGCGCGGACGTTGGCGATCGGGTACGGCTCCAGCTGCGCCATGTCGTCGATGACGATTCGTCGCAGGCCTTGGAGCGTGATCTGGACGGTGTCGCCCGGCAGATTGATTCGCTCGTGCACCCGGGCCGCCACGCCCACTCGGCCGCGGAAACGCTCATTGTCTATCGGTTCGTCGTGGTCACCGCTCGCAACGACCAGCGCCACGATCAACCCCGAGTGCTCGTTGGCGCGAAGGAGCGCCAGGTTCTCCGGTGCGCCCATCTGCACGGCGATCGTGCCCAGGGGGTAGACGATCGTTGACCGAAGCGCCATCAGCGGAAGTGAGGGCGGCAGCTCCGATTTGAGGATATCGTCCTTGCGTTGGGTCTTGGCCATGAGGTGGACGGGTGGACAGGCGGACGGGTGGACGGGCACTCATGCCTGACGATTGGCGGCTGACGGCTCGGTAGTTCCCCGTCCACCTGTCCACCGTCCACCGGTCCACCCATTCGCGGCCTAAGTATAACGGGGCAAAGCCAATAGCGCACAGGCGTTTGCTTGAACGAACCCCGCCTCTCCGCTACCTTTCCCAGTCTATGTTCGACGAGCTTTCCGAAAAACTGGAGGCCACGTTTGCCCGGCTGCGCGGCCGGGGCGTCCTCACCGAAGCCGACATCAAAGAAGGGCTTCGCGAGGTCCGCCGCGTCCTGCTCGAGGCGGACGTCAACTTCCAGCTCACGCGCGAATTCCTCGAGCGCGTCGAGAAGAAAGCCGTCGGCGTCGCGCAGCTTCGCACCGTTTCCCCCGGCCAACAGCTCGTCAAGGTCGTCTACGACGAGCTCGCCGCGATGCTCGGCGAGACGCGCGAGGGACTCAAGCTCAGCTCCGTTCCGCCCACCATCGTGATGATGGTCGGACTTCAGGGATCGGGAAAGACGACGACCGCCGCCAAACTTGCCCGCCGACTGAAGGCCGAAGCGCGGCCGACGCGTCTGGTCGCTTGCGACGTCTACCGCCCGGCCGCCATCGATCAGCTCGAGACGCTCGGCACACAGCTCGACGTTCCGGTCTACGCCGATCGATCGACGCAGGACGTCGTGAAGATCGCCAAGGCGGGCATCGACGCCGCGCGCCGCGGGCGCGACCGCGTCGTCATCATCGACACCGCGGGACGCCTGCAGATCGACGACGACATGATGGCCGAGTTGGAGAAGCTCAAAGCGGCGATCCATCCGGACGAGATTCTGCTCGTCGCCGACGGCATGACCGGCCAGGACGCCGTCAAGATCGCGCAGGGATTCGATCAGCGGCTCCACATCACCGGCGTCATCCTCACGAAGCTCGACGGCGACGCCAGGGGCGGCGCCGCGCTCTCGATCTACGGCGTCACCAAGAAGCCGATCAAGTACATTGGCGTCGGCGAAAAGCCGGACGCGCTCGAGGAGTTCCATCCGGACCGAATGGCCGGACGCATTCTCCAGCAGGGCGACATCGTGTCGCTCGTCGAGAAAGCGCAGACCGCCTTCGATGCCGACGAGGCCAAACGCCTCGAGAAAAAGGTCCGCAAGGAAGGGATGGACTTGGGCGACTTCCTCACCGCCATGAAGCAGATCGAGCGCCTCGGGCCTCTCGAGGGCCTGCTCAAGATGCTTCCCGGCGTGAACGGCAAGATGCTCAAGCAAATCAAGGCCGCCGACCCGAAGCGCATGCGTCACCTCGAAGCGATCGTGCTGTCGATGACGCTCGAGGAGCGCAGGCATCCCGAGATCATGAACGGCTCGCGGCGCGCGCGGGTCGCGAAGGGCTGCGGACGCCCGATCAGTGAAGTGAACCGGCTGCTCGAGCAGTTCCGCGAGATGCAGAAGATGATGAAAAAAGCTCGGAACCTTCCTGGCGGCGGCGGGAAATTTCGGTCTAATATGTTTGGGATGAGGTAACTGGCTCTGTCGGTGTCCGGTCTCAGGTCACCGATATCCGGAATGCCGAGGACTCTGACCTGAGTCGTTCCGGTGACCGGTGACCGGCGACCGGCGACCGGTGACCGGTGGCCGGAGATCGGTGACCGGTGACCCGCAGTACCGGGTGCGGCTAGTCGGTTGACTAGTGCGCGATGAGCCCGGAGTGGTTTACAAACCCTGATGAGGAATCAGAAATGTCCGTCAAGATCCGTCTCCGCCGAACCGGCCGCAAAAAGCAGCCGCTCTTCCGCATCGTCATCGCCGACTCGCGCAGCCCGCGCGACGGGAAGTTCATCGAGGTCGTCGGGCAGTATTCGCCGCGTCAGGGTGACAACGCGCTCAACCTCAAGACCGAGCGTGTGAACCACTGGCTCGACAACGGCGCGCAGCCGACCGACACCGTGCGCTCGCTCCTTCGCCGGGCCGGCGTTCTCAAGACGCGCCACGAGACCCGGCTCGGACGCACACGGGCCGCCGCCGCGGTGCCGCTGGCGGAACAGTCGGAATCCGGCACGGCGTAACGGCCTCCGGCTGGCTGGTTCGTGGGCACGCCGCGCGCGCCGCGCGAAACGGCGCCTTCTCCGATCATCGTCGGAAGAGTTCGCAAGGCGCACGGCGTGCGTGGGGACCTCGTCGTCGAGCCGCTGACCGACGATCCCGACGCGGTTTTCTCGCCGGGTCGGCGGCTTCTGGCCGGGACCGCAACCGGCGAGCCGGCGCGCGACGCCGCCGAGTTGCACATCGACTCGGCGTATCCGTTCAAGGGCGGTTTCATCGTCCACTTCGCCGAAATCGGCGATCGTAGTGTCGCCGAGACGTGGCTCAAGCGCTTTCTGCTCGCGCCCGCCGACGAGCTCTCGGAATTGGCCGATGGCGAGGTGTATGTGCACGACCTCATCGGCATGCGTGTGGAGCTCGCGTCAGGCACGGCGGTCGGATCGGTCGCCGAGACGTACGACTTGCCGCAGGGACTCGCGCTCGATGTCGCTCGCGAGGGGCGCGGCTCGGTGATGATTCCCTACGACCGCGTGGTGACGAGCGTGGATCGGGAGCGGCGCGTGATTCGCATCGATCCGCCGGCCGGGTTGCTCGATGACTGAACCGCGCACCGTCGATGCCGGCGCGCGAGAGACCCCGCTTCGGATCAACGTCGTCACGATCTTCCCAGAGTTCTTCGCCGGTCCGCTCGCCCTCAGCATTCCGGCCCGCGCGCGCGCCGCGGGCGGCGTCGAATATCGCGTCGTCGATCTGCGCGACTTCACGCACGACCGGCACCGCACTGTCGACGACTATCCGTACGGCGGCGGCGCGGGGATGGTGATGAAGCCCGAGCCGTTCTTCGAGGCGGTGGAATCGCTCGCCGTATCGGGACCCGTCGTCCTCATGTCGGCGCGCGGTCGCCAGTTCGCGCAGGCCGATGCGATCCGCTTTGCCGGCGGCGCGGAGCTGACCATCCTCTGCGGCCACTACAAGGACGTGGATCAGCGCGTCGCCGACTTTCTCGCCACCGAGGAACTGTCGGTCGGCGAGTTCGTGTTGAGCGGCGGGGAACCGGCCGCCCTCGCCGTGATCGACGCGACGGTGCGGCTCCTGCCGGGCGCGATGTCCGACTTGGACAGTGCGCGCAGCGATTCGTTCTTCGACCGCGACGTGAGCGCGCCGAGTTACACTAGACCTCCGGATTTTCGCGGTCACTTGGTGCCTGAGATTCTTCTTTCCGGCGACCACAAGAAGATCGAGGCGTGGCGACGCGCCGAGGCCGAGCGGCTCTCTCGCCTGCGCCGCGAGCGGTAATCCGATGGGAGGGCGCAAGGGCCCGGCGCGTCGGTCGCGCAAAAGGGTGAAGGCGCCGCCCGTCGCGCCGACAGTCGTGTGGCCGGAGCAAGCCGTGCTGGCACCGCTCCCGCGGCGGGTGTGGGTCGGCCTCCTTGGCGTGATACTCGCGACGCTTGCCGCGTTCGCGCCGGCGATCCGCGCGCCCTTCGCGTTCGACGACGTCGGGAGCATCTCGGCCAACTCGACGATCGAGCACGTCTTCCCGCTCGCGACGTCGCTGCATCCGCCGCCGCGGCTCGCCGTGTCCGGTCGACCCGCCGTCAACGCGTCGCTCGCCGTCGATCACGCGGTGAGCGCCGCGTTCGGCATCGACGCGGACGGCGACTCCGCCACCATCGTCTATCGCATCACGAACGTGATGCTGCACCTGCTCTGCGGTCTTCTGCTCTTCGGCGTCATGCGGCGGACCATGTCGCTCGCCTTGCTGGGCACGTGGGCCAACCAGAGCGCCGGCATCGTGGCGCTCGTTTCCGCGGGACTCTGGTTGCTCCATCCGATCCAGAGCGAAGCGGTCGACTACGCGATCCAGCGCACGGAGCTCCTCGTATCGGCGTGCTATCTCGCGACGCTGTACGCGTCGATTCGCGCGTGGGACGCGTCCGCCTGGGATCGCCGCACCGCGTGGCTGATCGGCGGCGTCGCGGCGTGCGTCGTCGGCATGGCGAGCAAAGAGGTGATGGTCACCGCGCCGTTCGTCGTCGCCGCCTACGACCGCGTCTTTCGCGTTTCCTCGTGGCGCGAGCTCTGGAACGACCGCGCGCGCCGGCGGTTCTATGTCGGACTCTTCGCGTCGCTCGCGCTCCTCGCGGTGCTCGTCGCCGGCGGAGGGCGCGCTGACTCGGTTGGATTCGGCCTCGGCCTCCCGTGGTACCGATATCTCTACAGCCAGGGTTGGGCGATCGCGCACTATCTGCAATTGCTCGTCTGGCCGGTGGACCTTCGTTTCGACTATGGCTCGGCGCCGATTCACGGACCCGCGCCGCTCGTCGGTGGATTGTTGGTCCTCGCGGCGGCGAGTGCCATCGTCGTGGTCGCGGTCAGGCAAAAGCGATGGTGGCTCGCCTTTCTCGCGTTCTGGTTTCTCGCGATCCTCGCGCCGTCTTCCAGCATCGTACCGATTCAGACCGAGATCGCGGCAGAGCGGCGCGTGTATCTGGCGAGCGCCGCGGCCATCGTCGGCGCCGTCGCGGCCGCGGGCTATTTGCTGCGCGCGCGTCCGCGCTGGTTCGTCGGCGCGTCGGCTGCGGTCGCGGCGACGTTGCTCGTCATGACCCTGCGTCGGAGCGCGCTCTACGCCGATCCGGAAGCGCTGTGGCGCGACGCGATCGCCAAGCAACCCGAAAACCCGCGCGCATACGACAACCTCGCCGCCGTCATCTACAAAAAGGACCACCGGCGCACAGCCGAGGCGGAGACGTGGTGGGGGCGCGCGATCGCGATGGATTCGACGTACATGCCGTCGTGGTCGAATCTCGCCCAGGTCCGCCTCGACGAGGGGCGCATCGACGACGCGCGCGCGCTGCTCGAGCACGCTCTACGGATCAATCCCGACTACGTCGACGCCACACGGCGCCTCGGCGGCCTGCTCGCATCACAACGCGACACGAAGTCGATCGAGTATCTCGAGCGCATGGCGAGCTTGCCCGACACGACCGACGAGCTTTTTGTCGCGCTCGGCCAGGCCTACGTCGACGCCAATCGCCTCGACGACGCGGCCGCCGCGCTCGGGCGCGCGCTCGCGATGAATCCGCGCCGCGCCGATGCGGCGGCGCTCCTCGGCGGACTGCTGGCGGAGCAGGGGACGATGGCCGACGCGCTTCCATATTTGGCGAGCGCGGTGGACAACGGAGACCGCAACCCGATGACGTTCGCTCTGCTCAGCCTCGGCTACGCCCAACAGCACCGAGTCGAGGAGTCCGTGAAGGCCGCGAGCCAGGCTGCGACGCTGGGCGGTTCCAACGCACAGGTCGATCTCACGATTGGCCGGGCGATGATGGACATCGGGCGGCTGGACGAGGCGGAGACTTACTTGACCCAGGCGACCCGGGCCGCGCCAAACAACCCCGAAGGCATCACCCGATTGGGCCTACTTCGGGCCGCTCGAGGCGACATGCGGGCTGCCGTCGAGCTGTTCAAGCGGGCACTGGCCGTCTCGCCGGGTTACCCTCCGGCGCTCCAAGCCTTGACCAAGGCGGGCGCTAAGTAGATTGGTGGCGAGGGCGAAACCCCAACCCCTCCCTAGACTTCGACCGCCTGTTTGCCTAACCTTAAAGGTCTGTATCCGACTTCGATCCCGCCTTCCCGCGTACCGCCAGCGGAGCGTCATATGCATGCATTCATCGAAACCCAAAAAGAGTGGCTCCGCGACGTGCCGCCGTTCCGTCCCGGTGACACCCTTCGCGTCAACGTTCGTGTAAAGGAAGGGGAGAAGGAGCGCATTCAGGCCTTCGAGGGCATCTGCATCGCTCGTCGCGGCAGCGGCGTGAGCGAGACCTTCACGGTCCGCAAAATCTCGAACGGCGTCGGCGTCGAGCGCATCTTCCCGGTGCACAGCCCCATGCTCGCCGAAGTGAACGTCGTTCGCCGCGGCCGCGTCCGTCGCGCCAAGCTCTACTATTTGCGCAACGTCACCGGCAAGGCGACGAGAATTCGCGAGAAGAAGACGCACATCTCCGTTCCGGAAACCAGCACCACAGCAGAGTAGGCGCCGCGCATCATGGGTGATCGGTGGAAGCCGATCGAACGTGATCTCCGACAGACCGCCGGCCCGCTGATCGCCGGCGTGGACGAAGTTGGACGGGGCCCCCTCGCGGGCCCCGTCGTCGCGTGCGCGTGCATCATGCCGCCCGGCGAACGCGCGATCCGCGGCGTCGACGACTCCAAGCAACTGACCGCCGCCGAACGCGAGAAGGTACTCGTCAAGATTCGGGAGCGCGCGATCTGCATTTCGGTCGGCGCCGCGTCGGTGCGCGAAATTGATCGGCTGAACATCTATCATGCGACGGTGTTGGCGATGCGGCGCGCGCTCACCCGACTGTCGCAACGCCCGAATCACGTCCTCATCGACGGCAAGGCGATTCGAACGCTCGGCATCGAGCACACGGCGATCGTGGGCGGCGACGACAAGTGCTACTCGATCGCGTGCGCGTCGATCGTCGCCAAGGTCACGCGCGACCGCGTCATGCATTCGCTCGCGTCGCGCTATCCCGGATACAGCTGGGAAACCAACGTCGGCTACGCGACCGCGGCGCATCTGGACGGCCTTGGCGCCGCCGGACTCACGCCGCACCATCGCCGCTCGTTCGTGCCGGTTCGACAGCTGTCGCTCGACTTCAGCGGCGCGCTCGCCGACGTCACTGGCGCGGAGAACGAGCGCGTCGAGGTCGACGTCGCGGCGCTGACGATGCTCGTCCAAGCCGAACTCGACTCGGCGGTCGAACTGCAATAGATCCGCCGTCGCAGCGAGGAGTTTCTCGCGCGGCACGAGGCGACGGTTGAGGTGGCTCCTTCTTGCGCCTCCCGCGAGCGACGCGTACAATCGCCTCGCGCTCTCCCGAATCCCACTCCCCACCGGGCTCCCGTCTTTTCGCCGCCTCGAGCCCCCGCAGCGGCCGTGTCTCGCCGTGATGAGTCAGTGACGCCGGGATGAGCTGATCTCGACTTGTCGGTTCAGCTGCACGCTAGATCGTCGTCGACCACGGGACATTTCAATCTCCATCGAGGGCTCGATGCTCCAAGCCCCATAGCTGTTTTGCGCGCCCCGCACCACCCCGCGGGGGGGCGCTTTTTGACGCACACCCTGTCCACCACCAGGAGAGCGTTGTCATGAGAACAGTCGCACGGAATCGTTCCGGTCGTTGGCTATCACGGGCCCTCGGCCTCTCGCTGCTCGTCGCGCCGTACGCCGCTCGCGCGCAGCAGGCCGTCATCACCGGCAGAGTGTCGGCCGCCGAGTCGAATGAAAACCTCGCCGATTCGCGGGTGATGATCGTGAACTCGAGCACGATCACGCTCACGAACTCCGAAGGGCGCTACACATTCCGCAACGTGCCGACGGGAACGATCGAAGTCCGCGTGATTCGCGTCGGATATCAGGAGCAGAAGAAATCGGTCACGGTCGCGCCCGGGGCGTCGGTGACGCTCGACTTCTCGATGAAGTCGGCGATCGTGCAGCTGCAGGAAGTCGTCACGACAGCCACGGGCGATCAGCGCAAGGTCGAGATCGGCAACGCGCTGTCGACCATCAGCGCGCCACAGAACGTCGAGCAGACCGCCGTCTCGAACCTTGCCGATCTCCTCGTTGCAAAGGCCCCCGGCGTCATCATGGCGCCGCCCAACATGAGCGGCTCCGCCCCAGTCATTCGAATTCGCGGGTTGAACTCGCTCAGCCTGAGCAACGCGCCGATCATGATCGTCGACGGCGTGCGGTTCTCTTCCGGCTCGTTCGACCCCGGCGTCGGCGGGACGCGACAGAGTTTCATGAACTCGCTCTCCCCGGAAGAGATCGAGGACATCGAGATCGTGAAGGGTCCGTCGGCAGCGACTCTGTACGGAACGGACGCCGCCAACGGCGTCATCGTCGTGACGACAAAAAAGGGGCGTGCCGGGGCATCGCGCTGGAATTGGTTCGCGTCCACCCAGCGGGTCGAAGACCGAAACAACTACCCGGCGACCTACGCGCTGTGGGGCCACAACCCCGCCACCGGCAAGATCGCCCGCTGCGAGCTCGCGACGATGACGCCGACCACCTGCGTCGTCGACAGCACGACGTCGTTCGATCTGTCGGCGACGCCGGGCATCACGCCGATCACGAACGGGCTGAACACGAACTACGGTGGACAGGTATCGGGTGGCAGCGACGCCATGCGGTTCTTCGTGGCCGCTGACCTGTTCAACGAAGTCGGACCGTACAAGATGCCGGGATTTGCGCAGCAGTGGCTTGCGGACACCGCCAAGGCGAGCGTGCGCGACGAGTGGATCCACCCGGAAGCATTCCAGCGCCAGAACATTCGCGCCAACCTCAACGCGAGCGTGTCGCCCAAATTCGACGTCAACGTCGCGACCGGATTCTCGAAGTCCGACCAACGGCTGCCGCAGGTCGACAACAACGTCAACGGCATCGGCGGCATGATGTACTTAACGTACGGCACCAACCACGCGGGCTTGGACTACAACCCGGTCGGGTCGCTCGGCGAAGATCTGCACGGCTACGCGCGTTGGACCCCGGCATCAGCGTTCCAATATGTGAACGAAACGGGCATTCAGCGCATCACCGGCAGCGCCGACGCGCAATGGCGGCCGTTCAATTGGTTGCAGAATCAGGCGGTCGTCGGCATGGACCTCGCGGACGAGATCTACTTCAGCATCTGCCGCTTCACCGAATGTCCCGCGTTCGGTTCCAACCGCGCCGGATTTGTGCAAGACGAACACGACAACGATCGGCTGTTCACTGTGAAGCTGGTGAGCAACGCGTCGTGGAGCGCCAAATCCTGGCTCAACCTCAAGACGACCGGCGGCGCGGATTACCTCAACAACGAGAACGATTTCTCCCGCGCAACTGGAAGCACTCTACCGCCGGCCGCGCAGACGACGTCGGCTGGCGCAGTTCAGACCGCGCGCGACGGCCAGCAGAGTGTGGTCAAGACGCTCGGATTCTACATCCAGGAGCAGGCATCGTTGCGCGATCGGATGTACATCACAGCGGCCGTCCGGTCGGACCAGAACAGCGCGTTCGGAACGAAATTCTCCAACGTGGTCTATCCGAAAGTGAGCCTCTCGTGGATCCTCTCCGACGAGTCGTTCTTCCCGAAGTGGAACTTCGTCAACCAATTCCGTCTGCGCTCGGCGTATGGCCAGTCGGGTGTGCAGCCGGGAGCGACCGATGGGCTGCGCCGCTTCACGACGACCACGGTCGCGATCGCGAACATCGATACGCCCGGACTCATCGAGAACGCGCTTGGCAATCCCAATCTCAAGCCGGAAACCTCCGGTGAGTTCGAGGGTGGCTTCGAGACGCGCGTGTGGGGCAATCGTGCGAACATCGACTTCACGTACTACAACAAGAAGACGAAGGACGCGCTGATCTCGCTGCCGATCGCGCCCTCGGCGTCGCCCTCGGCGACGAGCGTTCGCACGAACCTCGGCGGCGTGCAGAACTCGGGAATGGAAGCGCAGATCAACGCGACGCTCATGGACACGCGCCGCTTCGGCTGGGACGTCACGATCTCCGCGTCGCACAACAGCAACAAGGTGCTCTCGCTCGGCGTCGACCCGGCCGGAAATCCCAACAAGACCATCGGCACCGGCAGCACGCGCGACTCGGTCGGCTTCCCGGTGAACGGTGTTTTCCTGCGGCCGTACAAGTTCACCGACGCGAACGGCGACGGGATCATCCAGACGACCGAGCTCACCGTCGATACAGGCGTCGTGTACCGCGGGTACTCCTTCCCTCGCGATCTGCTGTCGATCCAGAACGGCATCGACCTGTTCTCGCGCAAGCTGCGCGTGCAGGCGATGGTCGATTACAAAGGCGGCTTCAACCTGTTGAACAACACGTGGCAGTTCTTCTGCCAGCAGGCGCCGCAGGCGTGCGAAGAAAACGAGATCGCGTCGACGCCGCTGTGGAGACAGGCGCGCGCGGTCGCGAACCTGTACGGCACGACGGTGAACGGCACGAAGTTCACATCCCCCGGCGGCTATTGGGAGAACGGGCAGTTCTGGCGCCTTCGCGAGGTCTCGGCCTCGTTCACGCTGCCCAACAAGTGGGCGAGCCGTTTGCGCGCGCGCGACGCGAGCGTCGTGTTCGCCGGCCGCAACCTGCACGTGTGGACCAAGTACACCGACATCGATCCGGAAGCGAACTACTCCACCGGCGACGTGCAGACCGATTTCATCACCACGGGACCGCCGACGTACTTCGAGTTCCGACTCAACCTCCACTACTAACCGACGGGGACGACTCACATGATGAATCGCATGAATCGCCCTCGCTGGGCTTGGGTCGCGGCAGCCGCCGCGTTGGTCGCGACGGCCGGCTGCGACTGGAAAGAGGAACTGCTGGCGCCGCAGAATCCAAGCGTCATCGACCCCGCGTCGGTCAACTCGCCGGCGGCCGCCGAAGCGGTGCGCGTCGGCGCGTTCGGCCGCCTCAAGTCGATCACGGCCGGCAGCGAGAGCATGTGGCTCTACGGCGGATTGCTGACGGACGAATGGAAGTCGAGCGACACCTTCTCGCAGCGCAACGAGACGGACCAACGCTCGGTACAGACCAACAATGCGAACGTTCAGACCGCGTACACGACCGTTCAGCAGTCGCGCGGGTTCATTCGAACGGCGATCGACCTGCTCAACAAGTACACGCCCGACTCGACGCGCAACATCGGCCAGATGTACCTGGCGGCGGGGTTCGCCGAGCTGACGATCGCCGAGAACTTCTGCAGCGGCGTCCCGGAGACGTACACGACGAACGGTGTGTACGTGTACGGTCCGCAGCTCACCACCGACTCGATCTTCAAGCGCGCGGCGTTCTTCTTCGACAGCGCGCTGGTGCGGAGCCAAGGAAGCGACGCGCTGTCGGTGGCGCAGAAGCAGGCGCTGCTCGTCATGCGTGCGCGCGTGCTCGTTGATCAGGGGCAATTCGCCCAGGCGGCGGCGCTCGTGCCGGCCACCGCCGTGCCGACCAACTTTCAGTACCTGCTCACGTTCGACCAGGCGACCGGCGACAACCAGCTGTGGAGTCTCAACATCAGCGCGGGTCGATATACGGTGGGTGACAGCGTCGATTTGACGGGAGTCGTCAAGAACGCGCTGCCCTTCGCGTCCTCGGGCGATCCGCGCGTCGCGGTCGCGAACCCGAAGAAGGTCGGCTTCGACGGCACGACCAGCTTGTTCAACCAAGGCGTGTTTGCCCAGCGCACCGATCCCGTTCCACTCGTCTCGGGCATCGACGCGCGGCTGATGGAGGCGGAGGCGAAGCTCAACGCCAACGACATCGCTGGGATGATGACGATCCTCAACGCGCTGCGCACGAGCGCCCAGAAGCTCGGGAACTTGAACGTCGCGGCGATGGCGGCGATCGCGACGACGCCGGCGACGAAGGACGCCGCGGTCACGCTCTTCTTCCGTGAGAAGGCGTTCTGGACGTTCGGTCGTGGCCAGCGGCTCCAGGACGAGCGGCGTCAGGTGAGACAGTATGGCCGCACGCAGGACCAGGTGTTCCCGGTCGGATCGTTCTTCAAGGGAGCGTCGTACGGCACGGACGTGAACTTCCCGGTGACGGACAACGAGAAGACGAACCCTGAATTCAAGGGATGTCTCGATCGGAAGGCCTAGAGAGAACTGCCGAGCTCCGAGACTGCCCAAGTCCGAGACTGCCGGAGTCCGAAACTGCCGTACTCCGAGACTGCGAAACCACCATAAACCCGAGGGCTGCCATACGAGAACTTCCGAACTCCGAACTGACGCTCGCCCCGCCTCGGGATGCTTCGGAGTACAGCAGTTTTCGGAGTTTGGCAGTTTTGGAGTCTGGTCGTTTCGAAGTCTCGGGTATGGCAGTTTCGGACTCCGGCAGTCTTTGGGGTCCGGCAGTCTCGGAGTCAGGCCCTTTTCGGCCCGGCAGATCCGCGTCCCGTCCGGGAACCGCCGCCTTGCGTGCGTGCTTCCCGGGGCGTAAAATCGCAGGCTGAGCCGCAGGATTTTTCCCACCCGAGCGGCGCTCAGGCGAGCCTAGTCAGGCAGCTGTTTCGTCCCATCCCGCGGTTCGGGGAACGCGGACGAACAATTCATGGTTTGTCTCAGCGCGAAGTACGGTCGGTCCCTTAGGGATATCGTATACAGTCCCCCGCAGGGCGAGTGGGCACAGGGTCTTAGCGCGCTTCACAAACAAGCGTTTGCCGCCGAGTCACATGTGACGTCTCGGCGGCACCATGGGTTAGATCGTCGAGCACGTTCCTCCCTGCGCCGATCCCGGTCGTCGCAGGGCGCAATTCGTTGGACGCGCAGGACGCACCGCTTCAGGTGCCGAAGGACGCACCACCCACCGTTGGGCGAAGTTCTGCTCGCAGTCCGTTCATGGAAGTCGTGGACGCTCGTAGTTCAAACTCCCTAAGGGGCGAACCAATGCGATTTACTCCCTCGAAGCGCGCAGGATCCGGACTCGTTCCGATCCTCGCCGCCGCCACACTCCTCGTGATGCCCGCGGTGCTGCGGGCTCAGGGAACCATCACGGGGCGGGTGACGACTGCGGAAACGAACGAGCCGCTCAGTGACGCTCGCGTCATGGTGGTCAACACCAGCGTGATCGTGCCGACCGGTGCCGACGGACGCTATACGATCCGGAATGCGCCGACCGGCAACGTTGAAGTCCGCGTGCTTCGCGTCGGCTACCAAGAGCAGAAAAAAGCGGTGGCGGTGAGCGCCGGCGCTTCGGTGACGGTCGACTTCCAAATGAAGCCGGCGGTCGTCCAACTTCAAGAAATCGTGACGACGGCGACGGGTGACCAGCGCCGCGTCGAAATCGGCAATGCGGTGTCGACCCTCGGCGACGTCAATCAGAAAGTCGAGACGACGCCGATCACGAACATCGGCGACCTCCTCGTCGCGAAGGCTCCGGGCGTCGTCGTGTTGCCCGGCGCCATGACGGGCGCGGCGCCGGTCGTGCGCATCCGCGGCCTCAACTCGCTCGCCACGAACGGCAGCGGCATCAGCAACGCCCCGATCTACATCGTCGACGGCGTCCACATCTCGGCCGGCACGATCAACCTCGGTACCGGCGGAACCACCGCGAGCTTCCTCAACGACCTCGATCCGAACGAGATCGAGGACATCGAGATCGTGAAGGGCCCGTCGGCGGCGACGCTCTACGGCACGAACGCGTCGAACGGCGTCATCGTCATCACGACGAAGAAGGGAAAGGCCGGCTCGACGCGCTGGACGTGGTACGGTGAAGGCGGCGCGGTCAGCGACCGCAACACGTATCCGACCACGTACGCCTCGTGGGGCCACGACTCGACCGGCAAGCTCACGCGCTGCACGCTCGTGAGCGAGAGCCAGGGCTCGTGCCTCCTCGACAGTCTCACGTCGTACAACGTACTCATGAATCCGTTGACGTCGCCGATTCACCTCGGTCACCACGACGGCTACGGCATGAACGCGAGCGGCGGTTCGGACCAGGTTCGCTTCTTCGTCAGCGGTGACATGACGAACGAGATGGGCCCGATCTTCATGCCGCAGTTCGCGCGCCGCACGCTCGACTCGCTCGGCACGCCGGCTCGCGATGAGTGGATTAACCCGGAGCAGTACCAGCAGTACAGCATGCGCGCGAACCTGAGCGCCGCGTTCTCGCCGAAGTTCGACTTCAACGCGAACGCCGGCTTCTCGAACCTGAACCAGCGCATTCCGCAGACCGACAACAACACGTTCAGCTTCATCTACAGCGCGTTGAACAACCCGGGCTTCAACCACAACGGCCCGACGGGCAGCGCCGGTCTGGGTTACAACGAGCTCGGTACGCTCAAGGAATACCGCAACGGCTACGGCGGCTTTAGCCCGGCGCAGACGTTCCAGGTCTTCAATACGAACGGCACGCAGCGCTTCCTCGGGTCGGCCGACGCCACGTGGCGCCCGCTCCCCTGGATGACCAACCAGGCGACGACGGGCCTCGACCTCGCCGACAACGTCTTCGTCGGCATCTGCCGCTTCGCCGAGTGCCCGAACTCCGGTGCCACGCGCCAGGGCCGCATCAGCGACACGCAGACGAACCTTCGCAACTTCAGCGCGAAGATCACGAGCAACATGACGTGGCAGTTCTCCTCGACGGTCAACTTCAAGACGACCCTCGGCACGGAGTACGGCCAGAACGAGCAGGACGGCGTGAACGACACCGGAACGAACCTTCCGCCAGGCGCGCAGACGGTCGGCGCGGGCGCGGTCGTCACGGGCGGCAACACGCTCCAGACCACGACGAAGATCCTCGGCTACTACGGGCAGGAGCAGGCCTCGATCCGCGACCGCCTCTTCCTCGTCGTCGCGGCCCGCACGGACCAGAACAGCGCGTTCGGTACGAAGTTCCAGCGCGTCGTCTATCCGAAGGCGAGCCTCTCGTACATCATCTCGGACGAGAGCTTCTTCCCGCACTTCGACTGGATGAACCAGCTGCGCCTCCGCGCGGCGTTCGGCAAGTCGGGCAACCAGCCTGGCAGCACGGTCGCCCTCCAGACCTTCAACGCGAGCGTCGCGAACATCGGCACGGCGGGCGGCACCGCCGGCGCCGACTCGCCGGGCCTTCTCGCCGCGGCGCTGGGCAACCCGAACCTCAAGCCCGAGCAGTCGAAAGAGACGGAGCTTGGCTTCGAGACGAGCGTGTTGAACAACCGCGCGCACTTTGACGTCACGTACTACACGAAGTCGACGAGCGACGCCCTCGTGTCGCAGCCGATCGCCGCTTCGTCGGGTGCCTCGACCCTCTCGGTCGTGAAGAACCTGGGCTCCGTGTCGAACAGCGGTCTCGAGCTCTCGGTCAACGCCACGCTGCTCGATCGCCGGGCGCTCGGCTGGGACGTGACGCTCGCGGCGTCGCACAATTCGAACAAGATCAACGACATCGGTAAGGACGCGGCGGGCAACCCGCTGCCCACGATCGGCACGGGCACGACGCGCGACTCGGTCGGCGCGTCGATCAACGGCTTCTTCGCCCGCCCGTACACGTACGCCGACGCGAACGGCGACGGGATCATCACGCCGAACGAAGTGACCAACCAGGCGAACTTCGTGTACGTCGGCTACTCGGTTCCGCGCGACATCTTCTCGATCACGAACGGCATCGACCTGTTCAACCGCAAGCTGCGCCTCACGGCGCTCGCGGACTACAAGGGCGGCGCCAGCCTCTACAACCAGTCTGGCCAGTTCTACTCGCAGAACTTCGCGACGTGGTACGAGAACAACCTCAAGAGCACGCCGCTCTCGCAGCAGGCCCGCGCGGTCGCCAACTCGAGCGCCAAGAACCCGAACGCCTCGGTGCTCGGCTACCTCGAGAACGGTCAGTATTGGAAGCTGCGTGAAGTCTCGGCGGCGTTGACGCTGCCGAACTCCGTCGCCTCCAAGATCCGCGCGCGTGATGCGCAACTGGTTTTCTCGGCGCGCAACCTCCACACGTGGACGAGCTACACCGGCACGGATCCCGAAGCGAACTACAGCGGCGGTGATACACAGACCGACTTCTCCACGACGGCGCCGCGCACGTACTTCCTGGTGCGCGCGAACCTCCACTACTAAACCGAGTCCGAGGACGATTCTGATATGAAGAGACTTAGAGATCGTGCCGGGCGGGCGACTACCGCGATCGCGGTGGTCGCCGGGAGCATGCTCCTCGGCGCGTGCAGCGTGAAGCAAGAATTGCTGGCGCCGCAGAACCCCGGCGTCATCGACCCAGGAGCCGTGGCCAACACGGCGGCGGCCGACGCCCTGTTTGTCGGCGCGCTGGGCCGTTGGAAAGCCTCAATGAACGGCGGCGGCAACAACACCGAAGCGCTCTGGAACTGGCAGGCGCTGTTCACCGACGAGCTCCAGTCGGGCGACACGTTCTCGCAGCGCAACGACGCGGACTCGCGCAATCTGGCGACGAACGACGGCGTGCTCACGCCGATCTACCAGGCGGCGCAGCAGGCTCGCGGCCGCGCGCGCGACGCCATCAATGGGCTCGTCGCGTTCGACCAGTCGGCCGCCGGCAAGCAGCACGTCGGCGAGATGTATCTGATGATGGGCTACATCGAGATGGAGCTCGGCGAGTCGTTCTGCAACGGCATTCCGCTCGGCGAGACCGTGGGCGGCGTACCGCAGTACACGCAGCCGCTCACCGATGCCGACGTCTTCAAGACGGCGTTGGCTCGCACCGACACGGCGCTCACGTTCCTCACGGCGACGGATGCCGCGACGGTCGCCATCAAGCAGGCCGTGTTGGTCACCCGCGGTCGCATCAAGGTGGACCTCGGCGATTTCACCGGTGCCGCCAGCGAGGTATCGTCGACCGCCGTTCCGACGAGCTTCCAGTACAACTTCGATTACTCCCAGACCACGTTCGACAATGAGTGGTGGATCATGGGGACGAGCGTAAAGCGGTACACGCTCGGCGACAGCGTCAGCATCTCGGGGCCGATCAACAACGCGATTCCCTTCGCGCGGCTCAACGACCCACGCGTCAAGGTCGTCAACTCGGGCGCGCCGGGCGAGGACAATGTCACGATCTTCATCGATCAGGGGAATTGGGGTCGCGACGATCCGATTCCGGTGCTCTCGGGCATCGACGCGCGTCTCGTCGAGGCGGAGGCGAAGCTCAATGCCAACGACATCGCGGGCATGATGACGATCCTGAACGCACTTCGCACTTCCCCTCAGACGCTCGGTCTGTTCAAGGTCGCGGCGATGTCGGCCCTCGCCACGCCGGCGGACAAGAACACGGCGACGGATCTGTTCTTCCGCGAGAAGGCGCTCTGGCAGTTCGAGCGTGGCTTCCGCATGGGCGACCTGCGCCGCCTGGTTCGTCAGTACGGCCGCACGCAGGACAAGGTCTTCCCGACGGGAACGTTCATTCGCAACGGCACGCCGTCCGGCACGTACGGATCGCAGGTCGCGTTCCCGGTTCCGGATCACGAGTTGAACAACCCGAACTTCCACGGCTGCCTCGACACGAAGGCGTAGGCGTCGCGGGGCTCAATGACTTCGGGGGGAGTGCCAACCGGCGCTCCCCCCGTTTTCGTCTCCGAGCTTGCGAGATCTAGATCGCTGAAATAGTGATACGAGAAGCTGGTTTGGGCCTGGCCGAAGCCGGTCGAGCTCGAGTCGAATAAAGCGAGCCGATCTGGGAAGGCCGAATGTCGAGATTTCGGTCCATCGTCGTTGCATGGGGGAGTACGCTGTTCTTGTCGCGCGCGGCGGTCGCGCAGCTGTCGGATACTTCAAGTGCGCCGCCAGCATTCGATCCACGAACGCTGTCGTCCGATTCGCGTCTGATGCTCTATGCGGCGTACGCACCCCGGGCGGATCCATCGAGCCGGCCCGCGACCGCGCCGCACCTGACGTCATCGCTGAAGCGACAGGCCGAGGATCAGAAGCGCTACTGGCCATATTTCACCCTCGGTGGCGCGCTGATCGGCGGCGGAGCGGTCGCGGGCCTCGCCGTCGCGAACTGCCACCAGGATTGCCAGGACGATGGATCGCTGTCTTTCCTGCCGGGCTACATCGCCGCGGGTGCCGCCGTGGGAGCGGCCGTCGGCACTGTGATCGGCCTGATCGTCGACGCCAGTAGATCACCCGGGCCTTGAGTGATCTCAAACCTTTAAGGGCAGGCACGCCCATCCACGGACCCCGGACCGCGCCTGTGAACCAGGAAACCACCCGGCACACGCACTGGCCATACTTCGCCATCGTCGTAGGGACGGCCGGGCTGGTCGCCGGGGCCTGCTATGAGGGCGGCTCGGCGCGTGACTGCTTACGGGACTCACTCACGCTTGGCGACCGACCTCGCGGAACTCTTACGCGCCGTCGCAGTCGAGCGCCCGCTGGCCTTCGATGTCGCCGGCGCCGTTACAAACGGTGGACCGAGAGACAACAGATCGGCCGGATCGATTGTCAAAGCTCCAAAGCGCGCGCTCCAGTGCAGATGCGGTCCGGTCACACGCCCTGTCGCGCCAACCTTCCCGATCTCCTGTCCCTTCTCGACCGTGTCGCCGATCGCCACCTCCGGCTGGCTCATATGGAAGTAGCCCGTGACGAGGCCGTTGCCGTGGTTGATGTACACGACGTTCCCGGCGAGGAAGAACGTGTCCACCAGCGCGACCACGCCGCGGTTCGCCGCGTAGATCGGATCGCCGAGCGCCCCGCGATAGTCCACGCCCAAGTGGCTGCTCGATACGCGACCGTTGAAGACCCGGCCGCTGCCGAACTTGCTCGTCACCTTGGCGCTGCGGGGGCGAGCGAACGCTGCCTCCCAGAGCGCCGGCGTGTCCTGCGCCTTGCGACCGACATCGCGCGCCAGCTCGTTCTCGTGCTCGACGCGCGCCTCGGTGGCAGAGTCGGGACGGGCAGTGAAGCGCGGGTCCACGCGCAGGCGACGCGCGCCCGGCGCGCGTCCTCTCGACCCCATCGGCGGCGGCGGTGGCGCATGGTGCGGATACGGGAGCTTGAGTCGGAGAGTATCCGACTTCCCCGACGCTCGCGCGATCACCACATTTGCGACGACGGAGTCCGACACCTCGACAGGAATGGCCCCCAGCGCCTGGAGCTTTTCCTTTCCGGCGTCCAGGAAATGCAGGGGCTCGCCGGCCATCTCTCCCACGACGGACACGACCGAGTCGGCGTGCCCGTCGAGTCGGTCGATCGTCAAACGAGTAAGCGTCCCACCGCCGGGTCGGCTCGGCGTCATCGAAAGACGCGGCGTTTGCGCAACCCCGCGAGTTCCCACCAAGGCCGTCGCCGCCAGTACCAACGCAACAAGCCGGTTGATCAGCGGACCGGTCCACCGGTCCACCAGTCCACCAGTCCACATGTTAAGTGTTGTCATCGTGTAGAATTGCACGGTACTAGCATAGACGGGGCGCCGAGCGGTTCGGCAACCCGACAGCCCGCCATGGGTACGAACCAACGATGGACGTAGTTCGCCGCTTTTCCCTCCTCGTCACGGCTGCTCTGTTCGTCGCCGCCCTCATCCTCGGCGCGATGCATCAGCGGCCCTCCATCGACGCCGACGCCGCCTCGCAACTCATGAGGTCGACGTCGTACTTCGATTCCACGATCGTGCTCGCGCGAAACGCGAGCCCGCGCGGGGCTCGCGGCGACGCGCTCACGATTGGCCTCAACTACCTGGAGCGTCTCCGGCTGGGCCTCGGCAGCCCGTTCCGCCTCGTGGATCAGGCGTTGGACGACCCGCGCCTCGACGCCGACCCTGCGCTTCGTACACGCGTCGTGTGGGCGCTGTTGGGGCGGCTACGCCGCGGTGACGCGTACGTCGTGGACTCCGCGGCACTCGAAGGTCTCGGACCTTGGGACGCGGACGGACACGGC
>DASYSS010000046.1 GCA_036003045.1 Gemmatimonadaceae bacterium | reverse complement strand
AACTTGGCCGACATTGCTCGGTTCTCCTTACAGGAAAAAGAGAGGACGATCCAGATGCCCCAGACGTCCGCTGACACGCTACTAGCTAACACCCTTCGGTCACGGGAATCAAGCGCGTGCGATTCCAGCCCACACCATTTTACCTTTGCTCACGCTCGCTCGCGCTTTGCCTCACGGGACAACCGCTTCCGATCGGACGTGCTGAGGAAGCGCTTGCGCAACCGGATCGATTGCGGCGTCACCTCGATCAACTCGTCGTCCTCGATATACTCCAGGGCGGCTTCCAGAGTCAACTCCCGCGGCGGCTCCAATTGGATGTTCTCGTCGCTCGCCTTGGTTCGCATGTTGGTGAGCTTCTTTTCTTTCGTCGGGTTCACATCCATGTCGCCCGGCCGCGCACTCTCACCGACGATCATCCCCTCGTACACCGAGTCGCCCGGCTGGACGAACAGTGTGGACCGCTCCTGCAGGTTCGCCAGGGCGAACGCGACGATCGTGCCATGTTCCATAGACACCAATGATCCGCGCGTGCGCCCCGCCAACGGGCCGGCCCAGGGACCGTAGTCCAGGAACCGGTGGTGCATGATCCCCGTTCCCCGCGTGTCCGTAAGGAACTCGGAACGGTAGCCGAACAGGCCGCGGGCCGGAATGCGGTAGAGAAGCCGCACGAGCCCCTGCCCCGGATTCTTCATCTCGAGCATTTCGCCACGGCGTGGGCCCAACTTTTCGATCACGTTGCCGAGGAATTCCTCGGGGACGTCGATCGAGAGCTCCTCGTAGGGCTCGAGACGCTCGCCACGTGAGCCTTCGCGCGTGATGACGCGCGGGCGCGAGACCTGGAACTCGTAACCCTCGCGGCGTATCGTCTCCATCAGAATCGTCAGGTGAAGCTCACCGCGTCCCGAGACGGTCCACGTGTCTGTGGAATCCGTGTCTTCGACACGGAGTGCCACGTTGCGCTCCAGCTCGCGGTAGAGGCGTTCGCGCACCTGCCGCGACGTGACGAATTTTCCTTCCCTGCCGGCGAAGGGTGAGTTGTTGACGATGAAGTCCACCGAGATCGTGGGCTCCTCGACGGCGATCCCCGCGAGACGGTCCGGGTGTTCGATGTCGGCGAGCGTGAGCCCGATCTCGACGTCCTCGATCCCGGCCAACGCCACGATCTCGCCGGCCGGCGCCTGCGGCACCTCGATGCGATCCAAGCCATCGAAGGTATAGAGCTTGGTGATGCGCGCCTGCTCGACCGGTTGATTCGGGTCGAGCGGCAGCAGCGCGATGACGTCGCCGACGTGCGCGGTTCCGCGCTCGATGCGGCCGATCGCCAAGCGTCCGAGATACGGCGAATGGTCGATCGTCGACACCAGCATCTGGAACGGGCTCACCGCGTCACTCGGCGGCGCCGGCACCTTGGCGACGATCGTCTCGAAGAGCGGCGTCAGGTCTTGGAGCGGCTTGTCCATGTCCATCGTCGCCGTTCCGTCGCGCGCCGAGACGTAGACGACGGGCGCGTCGAGCTGCGCGGCGTCGGCCTCGAGCTCGATGAAGAGGTCGAGGACCTCGTCATGGACGCGAAGAGGGTCAGCGCCGGGACGATCGATCTTGTTGATGACGACGATCGGCGTGCGTCCGAGCGCGAGCGCTTTGCGCAGCACGAAGCGCGTCTGCGGCATCGGTCCGTCGAACGCGTCGACGACGAGCAGCACGCCGTCGACCATTCGAAGAATGCGCTCGACCTCGCCGCCGAAGTCGGCGTGTCCGGGCGTGTCGACGATGTTGATCTTGTGGCCGTGCCACCGGACGGCGGTATTCTTGGCGAGGATCGTGATGCCCCGCTCGCGCTCGAGCGGGTTCGAGTCCATGACGCGCTCTTGCACGACTTGGTTGTCGCGGAACGCCCCAGCCTGCCGCAACATCTTGTCCACGAGCGTTGTTTTGCCGTGATCGACGTGGGCGATAATGGCGATGTTGCGGATAGACATAGCCTCGAAAGTTAAGACGGGCTACTAAGAGAGTGCAGGTGCATCATGGCTTTGGGAGACCGACTGGCGCTGACGCCTGTTCCTGACGACCAGAGTGCCCGGACGCCAGAAAGAACCCGCTTAGCCACGTTTCGCCGTTGGCTGGCCAGGTATCAGCCTCCAGGCCGCCAGGCTGCCGTGGCCGGCACGTAACCCTTGCGTAACAGGCCAGGCGAACGCACCATGCAAGGGGGGGTACGATCCCCTGACAAGTCCCCAGAACGCCATTCGCGGAGGTGGACCATGAATCAGGCGGACGAAGCCGCGTTGGAGAATTATCCCCACGGTCGCGGCTACGGACACGATTACATGCGCGGCGGCGAAGTGTTCGGCGGGTACGGCTACGCGGAACGCGACGAATACGCCAAGGCTCGCGGGGAGTTGACCGGCGAGCACCCGATTCCGGAAAACGAGCAGCAGGAGACCGTGGCGGAGACCTAGGAAGCGCCGACGTCAGAGGAGAATCTGACGTCAGAAGTCCGACATCAGACGTCCGAGTTCTCGTCTGTTTCGGCTTCCACTACGGGTGCAGGTGCAACTCTCGCCCCCCCAGCGCCTCGCACTCCAACTGAACGGTGACGTGCTGGATCCCCATCTCCCGCAGGAGATCGTGGGCCTGCTCGAGCACGCCCTGATGACACCCCGCGTCGCGGACGATCGCGTGGGCGCTCATCGCGACCATCCCAGACGTCACCGTCCACACGTGCAGGTCGTGGACGGATTCGACGTTGGGGATGGATTCGAGCTTCGATCTGACGGCGTCGAGCGCGATGTGCGGCGGAGCGCTCTCGAGCAGCACGTCGACCGATTCGCGCACGAGGCGCCACGAGCCGGCGACGATCAGCACCGTCGTGAGCAGCGACGCGATCGGATCGGCGTCGAGCCAGCCCGTGAAACGAATGATCCCGCCCGCCACCACGGTGCCGCCCGCGGCGAGCATGTCGCCGAGTACGTGCAGATATGCGCCCCGCACGTTGAGACTGCCTTCGCGTACGCCGTGAAGCAGGTACACCGCGACACCGTTCACGACGAATCCAACGATGGCGACCCCGAGCATCAGCCCGCCGTGGACCGGTTCCGGCGCCTTGAAGCGGCCGACCGCCTCGAGGATGATCCACACCGAGATCAACAACAGCGTCGTGCCGTTGATGAGCGCGGCGAGAATCTCCCAGCGCAAATAGCCGAACGTCTTGGCCCCCGAACCGGGCTGACGCGCGAGCCACGCCACGAACAGCGAGAGTCCAAGGGCCCCGGCGTCGGTGAGGACGTGCCCGGCGTCGGCGAGCAAGGCCAGCGAGTTCGACATCCATCCGCCGATTCCCTCGACGATCAGGATGACGACGGTGAGGACGAGCGCCCACTTGAGAGCGCGTGTGGACGCGGCAGTCGAAGCGCCGTAGATCTGGCCGTGGGAATGGTCGTGCGAGTGGCCGTGGTGATGGCCGTGCGCATGGCCAATCCCGTGCGAGTGTTGATGATCGTGTGAATGGCCCAATGACGCTCCGGTCTTTCCCAAGTATCGGCGGCCGGGCGCCAGCATCGACGGTGACGGACAGCCGCCCTAGATTCACCCCGTGCTCGCGCGCCTGATCGCCATCGCCGTTCTCCTGCTCGTGAACGGCTTCTTCGTCGCCGCCGAGTTCGCGTTGGTGCGGGCACGAAGGACGCGGTTGGAGTCGATCGCGCGCACCGGCGACTGGAAGGCTCGGCTCGCCCTCCGCGCTTTAGGAAATCTCGCGCGAGTCTACTCGGCAAGCCAGTTGGGCGTTACGCTCGCGAGCCTCGGACTCGGCGCGCTGGCCGAGAGCGCGCTGGGCGGCGTCTTCGCGCGTGAGCTGGGCGAGCTGCCCTTTTTCATTGAGGTTTCTTTACGCGTCGGCATCGGCGCGGCGATCGCGCTGGCGATCGTCACGTTCTTCCACGTCGTGTTCGGTGAGCTCGCGCCGCGCGGCCTGGCACTGGCTCATCCGGAAGACGTCGCGCGATGGCTCACGCCGCCGCTGCTCGCGTTCGCCTGGTTGATGTCGCCGTTCACGAATTTCCTCAACCGCTCTTCGCAGGTGGTTCTACGCGCCTTCGGGCTCCGCTCGGCGCGCGAGAACGTGCATTCCGCCGAGGAGCTGCGCATGCTGGTCGAGCAGAGCGAAGAGGGGGGCGCGTTGGAGACGCAAGACGCCGACCTGCTCGAAGGCGTCTTCGAGTTCTCGGAGAAGAACGCCCGCGACGTGATGACCCCGCGCACCGAGATTGACGCGTTGCCGCTCGACGCGACGCTCGACGAAACGGTGGCGATGATCACGGACAGTGGGCGGTCGAGATACCCTGTCTACGAAGACACGATCGACAACATCATCGGCATCGTCCTCGCGAAGGACGTCCTGGCGGTCCTTCGTTCGCCGCCGCGCGAGTACTCGCTTCGCGACATCGCGCGAAGCGTCCACGTCGTACCGGGCTCGCGGCAGGTCGAAGAAGTGCTCTCCGACTTCAAGCGCCTCAAGGAACACATGGCCATCGTGCTCGACGAGTACGGCGGCACGGCCGGTCTCGTGACGATGGAAGACCTGCTCGAGGAAATCGTCGGCGAGATCCTCGACGAGTACGACGAGCCACCCGAGTATCCCGAGCGCGCGAGCGCCGACGTGATCATCGTTCCCGGCGCGACCGACGTAGGCGAGCTCAACGAGCGCTACGGCCTGGACGTGCCCGAAGACAACTACACGACGATCGGCGGTTTCATTTTCGGCGCGCTCGGACGACTCCCTACCGTTGGTGATCGCGTTTCGGCGGGCGGCGCGACCTTCAGCGTCACGGAGATGGACGGACGGCGTGTGGATTCGTTGGCCGTGAACCTCAACGGCGGACGAACGGCGCGAAGCACGAAGAGCGACAAGAAATAGGTTTCGCGAATTACGACTGCGCTGTGGCCGGCCGCGGCGCTCCGACTCTCGTCGCGATTCGCGCGCACATGAGGATCGCTTCGATCATGCTCGACGGATCGGCGACGCCTTTGCCGGCGATGTCGAGCGCTGTACCGTGGTCGGGCGACGTGCGCGGGAACGGCAGTCCGAGCGTGACGTTCACCGCCGCACCGAACGACGCGACTTTGATCGCCGTCATGCCGACGTCGTGATACGGCGCGATGACGGCGTCGAACTCGCCGCGCATGGCGCGCACGAACACCGTGTCGGCGGGAAATGGCCCGGCGATCCCCGCTTCGGCGGCCGCGGGACGTAAGACCTCGTCGTCCTCGTTGCCGAATCGCCCCTCGTCGCCCGCGTGCGGATTCAGCGCGCAAAGCGCGATCTTCGGCTCGGCGATCGCGAACCACTCTCGAAGTCCGTTGCGAGTGATCGTGGCGGCGGACACGAGCGCGTCGCTCGTCACCGCGGCGGGCACATCGCGCAGCGGCAGATGCGTCGTCGCCAATACGACACGCAGCGGACTCTTCGACCCCGGAGAAGGCCGAGTCGCGGCGAGCATCATGGCGACTTTGCGTCCCGTGTAGGTCGCGATCATCTCCGTGTGGCCCGGGAACGAGTAGCCACCGGCGAGCAGCGCGGCCTTGTCGATCGGCGCGGTGACGATTCCGTCGACCTCACCCTGGAGCGCCAACGCAACGCTGCGCTCGATCGCACGGCCGGCGAACCGGCCGGCGTCGGAGGCGGAGCCGCCGGGTGTCCACGAGCCCGTCTGCTCAGTGACGTCGATTCCTGCGCCCGAGGGACCGACGAAAACGAGATCGGTGGCCTCGCGCACCTCGCGCGACGCCGCCGCCTTCTCGATGATCTCGGGTCCGATTCCGCGAGCGTCGCCTAGTGTGACGGCGAGTCGCGCCTTGCGATCCACGTTCACGCCGATGTCCGGCCCTTACGGCTTCGCCGACTTCGTCAGTTCGGCGGACTTGCTGGTCAACGCGTCATACCGAATGGCGACGAACGTCTGCTTCTTGAGTGTATCTACATAGCGGCGAACGCCGCCGCGGTTGGCGAGATCGCTTCGCACGGCCGATTTGAGCTCGCCGAGCGTTTGCGGGCCACCCTCGTCGGCCGTGACCAATTGCGCGACGACGAACTTCGGCACATCCGGTCGCTGCGACGATCCGGGAATCTGGAACGAGACGATGTCGCCGGCCTTCGCCGTGCCGAATCCTTTCTGGTACGACGCGGGAAGGCTATCGCGCACCCATGGCGTGAGCAGGCTCGTCTCTTCCTGGCCCGCGTAGTCGTGGAACTTCTTGGCGAGCGTGTCGAACGAAACGCCGTGGCGCAGCCTGTCGGCGACGCTGTCGGCGAGTCTGGCGGTGCGCGCGATGTCGGCGGAATCGACCGCCGGCACGATGAGGATCTGGTGAGCCTTCACCTCGCCCGTCTGCACGCGATCGACTCGCACGATGTGGAACCCGCGCGCGGTCTCGAACACCGCGCTGAGTTGTCCCGGCGCGAGCGGCGCGACGAACGGACCGCCGAACAACCAGCGGTCGAACTCGGGCACGTTCTTGCCGCGACGCGCCCAGCCGAGATCGCCACCCGATTCCTTCGAGAGCGGATCCATCGACTCGTGCCGAGCCGTCTGCTCGAAATCCGCCCCGCTCTTGAGGCGCACAAGAATGGATTCGGCGCGCACGCGCGCCGCTTCCTTCGCCGCCGCCGTCGGCTGCACGGCGATCACGATTTGCTTGAACGTGACCGTCGCGGGCTTGGGCGGCAGGAATTCCTTGGAGCGATCGAACTCGGCCGCCACTTCCGCGTCGGTGACTTGAATCGGAACGATCTTGCCGTCGCGCTTCAGCTGGTCGACGACCTTCTCGAGCAGGAAGCGACGCTTGTACTGGTCGAGCATGAACTTGCGATACTCGTCCGGCGTGCCGAGCGACGCCTGTTGGAGCGCGGTTCGATACTCGGACTCGGTCGTGAACTTGGCGCGTGTCTCACGCACCTGTCGGTCGACCATCTGCGAGACGTCGGCGTCGGTGACTTCGATCTTGAGGTCGGCCGCCTTCTGAACCAGCAGCTCTTCCTGGATCATGTCGTCGAGCGTCTCGATCTCGAGCGCGCGCTCGGCTGAATCGTTCGCCGGCTTCGGCACTTCACCGCGCTGGATTCTTCCCAGCGCGCGCTCCTTGAGGTCGATCATCGTGATCGTCTGATCGCCGACGACCGCGACCACGCCGTCGAGCAGTACCGATTGCTCCGCGGGAGTGGCAGGAGGTTTCGCCGTCGGAACCGGTTGCTGAGCGGCAACCGGTCCGGCGGCGACTAGAACGAGTGAAGCGACAGCGGCGATGCGTTTCATACGAGAACGACTACGGTTTCTTCGTCGTCGGTGTGGGTGGCTTGGCCGGGGCGGGCTGTGCGCCTGCCGGAGGCTGTTGCGCAGGCGGCGCGCCCGCGCCGGGGAGTGGGACCTGCGATTTCGGCTGGTTCGCCGCACGGGTCGAGTCCGCCGACTTGCGCAGCTTTTGAGCTCGCTCGAATCCGCGATCGATGCCGGCCGGATTGACCGACGACTCGTACTTCGCGTCGAGGATCTTCTTGAGCGGCAGCGGAATCGTGATCGGGTTCGCCTGCCCGGCCATCATACGGTCGAGGTACGCGTCGACGCGCGAGGCGGCGAGACGCTCCTTTTCCGGAACGCTCTTGGCGCTGTCGGCGAGCATCTTGGGCTCGACGCCCAGCGTCATCTCGAGGTTGCCCACGAGCTGACCGATCGACGAGTACATGTTCGCCCTGTCCTCTTCCTTCAGCGTCACGTGGGCGCTGTCGGCGCGACGAAGCAGGACCTGCTGCAGCGTGACCTGTTTGATGAACGGTTTGAGGATCGAATCAGCGGCGCCCGGAATTCGCTGCATGACACTCTGCTGCGGCGGCACGGATTCCATCCAGCTCACGAAGTCGGCCGTGGTCAACTCACCGCCCTTGAACGTGGCGAGCGTCGCTTTGTCGCCGCGGTGCTTGGCGGGCTCCTTCGCGACTTCCTTGATCGCCGCCGGGGCGTTGTCCTTGACCTGGATGTTGGACGCCGCTTCGGCCTGCGCGAGGTACGCGCTATCGGCGAGGTGCGCGGAGATCTGCGCGTACTGCTGCGAGAAATCCTTTTGCGCCTCGGCGTACGGGAGCCGCTGAATGATGTGGAAGCCAAACTGCGTCTCGACGAGCTTCGAGATTTCACCCGGCTTGAGCGCAGCGGCCGCGTCGTAGAACTGCGGCACCATCGTGCCCTTCCCGAACACGCCAAGGTAGCCCTTGCTCTGCGCGGCGGTCGGATCGGTGCTGTACTTCTTTACCATGTCGGCAAAGTTCGCGTTAGTCACCTGCGGCAGCACCGCCTCGGCTTTCTTGCGCACGGAGTCCTTCTCCGCGGCCGTCGCCGGGATCTGCGGATTTTTATAGCCAATGAGAATGTGCCGCGCCGCGATCAGCCCGCCGGCGGCCTGGTTGTAGGCGGCTTCGCTGCCCGAATCGACCTTGAAGGTCTTCGACACGGAGTCCATGAACATGTTCAGACGGCTGGCGTTCGCCATCGGAGCGAGCGCCTGGTCGATCGCTTTCCGGTCGTTCAGCGAATCGCCGTGCGCGGCTGCGTACGCCATCTGCTGATAGCCGGTCCAGATGTCGGCGAGGATTGCGGCCGTTTCACGGTTGACGGGGACCTGAATCTTGGCGTTGCCAAGCAGGTCGCCGAGCCGGTTGACGGTCAATTCCTGCGTGCCGGCGCGAGCGACGGTGTCGACGTGCGCCGTGAGGGCTTCCTTGAGTCCTTCGCACGCCGCCAACAGCGCGCAGCCGGCGACGAGGCCGACGAGGTAACGAGATCGCATTCGGGAACCGGGGATAATGAACGAGTGAGTGAGGAACGAACTACGGAAGCGTTGTGGTGGACTTCGTGCGGCGACTTAGCGAACGGCGGGCTGAACCAGCCCTCGAAGCGCCCGGACGAGTCCGTCGAGCATCGGCGCGCCGCCGAGACGAGTCAGCTTGAGCGACAACGGAACCGCGCGGCGGACATCCGCCTGGAACTGCACGTCGTGAAACGCGGCCGACAGGCCCTTGACCCGCGGAACCGCGGAACCTCTAAACGTAATACGCGCCTCGTCGCCTCGCACCAGGATTCCTTCTATCCCCAAGGCGCCCCCAATGATCCGCAGCTGGGCGAGCGCGAGCATCGCGTCAGCCTGCGGCGGGAGCGGGCCGAACCGATCGCGCAGTTCGCCTCGCAATTGCTCGATTTCCGACGGTTCCTCGAAACGCGCAAGCCTTCTGTATACGTCGATTTTCGCGTCCTGCGACACGACGTAGTCGTCGGGCAGGTAGTTCGGAACATCGATCGTGACCTCAGATGGAACAAACTTTGGCGCCGAATCGCCCGACATGAGCCGACGGACGGTGTCTTCGAGCATCCGCAGGTACATGTCGAATCCCACCGCCTGCACGAACCCCGACTGCTCGGCGCCGAGCAGGTTCCCCGCCCCGCGCATCTCGAGGTCCTTGAGCGCGATCCGGTAGCCCGCGCCGAGCTCGGTGTGGTGCTCGAGGACTTGTAAGCGCCGCTCGGCGTTGGGGTCGATCGAGTCCGGAACCATGAGGTAGCAGTAGGCCCGTCGGTGGGAGCGTCCGACGCGCCCGCGCAACTGATAGAGCTGCGCGAGGCCGAAGTAGTCGGCGCGATTCACGAACATCGTGTTCGCGTTGGGCACGTCGAGCCCCGACTCGACGATCATCGTCGACACCAGCACGTCGATCGAGCCGTTCACGAACGCATGCATCACTTCTTCCAACTCCTTCTCGCGCATCTGACCGTGCGCGACGCCGACGCGGGCGCGCGGCGCGATCTTCTTCACGTGGTCCGCGTGCGCCTGAATCGTCTCGATGCGGTTGTGGACGAAGAACACCTGGCCGCCACGATCGAGCTCGCGCGCGATCCCCTCTTCGATGAGCCCGTCGTCCTGCGGCTCGACGTAGGTGAGCACCGGCGAGCGATCGCGCGGCGGCGTCTGCATCACGGTCATGTCGCGCAGGCCGGCGAGCGACAAGTGCAGCGTGCGGGGGATCGGCGTCGCGGTGAGCGTGAGCACGTCGGTCTGAAGCTTGAGCCGCTTGAGACGCTCCTTGTGCTTCACGCCGAAGCGATGCTCCTCGTCGACGACGATGAGACCGAGCTCGGCGAACTGCACGTCCTCGCTCAGCAAGCGGTGCGTGCCGATGACGACGTCGATCTTCTTTTCTTTGAGCTCGGCCAGCGTCGCAACCTGTTCCTTGGCGCTCTGAAAGCGGCTCAGCGCCGCGACGCGCAGCGGGAAATCCGCCAAACGCTCCGTGAAGGTGCGGAGATGCTGATCGGCGAGAATCGTCGTCGGCACGAGGACGGCGACCTGTCGCCCCGACTGCACCGCCTTGAACGCCGCTCGCACGGCGATTTCCGTTTTGCCGTACCCCACGTCGCCGACGAGCAGACGGTCCATCGGCCGCGTGGATTCCATGTCGGCCTTCACTTGTACTGTCGCCGTGCGCTGGTCCGGCGTGTCCTCGAAGAGGAACGCCGACTCGAGCTGCCGCTGCCACGGCGTGTCGGGCACGTGCGCAGGACGCGTCGCGATCTTGCGCCGCGCGTAGAGATCGAGCAGCTCGACGGTCATCTCCTGAATCGCGGCGCGGGCCTTCTCGCGTTGCTGCGCCCAGCGGCGGCCGCCGAGGTGATGCAGGCGCGGCGGCGGCGCGTCCTCGGAGACGTCGTCCGCCGAGCGATAGCGTTCCAGTTGGTCGATGCGGTAGAGCGGAACGTTGAGCCGATCGCCGCCCTCGTACTCGACCACGGCGACCTCGATCGTGCTTTGTCCGACGAAGATCGTCTCGATGCCGCGATAGATGCCGACGCCGTGCTCGAGGTGCACGACGAAATCGCCGGGCTTGAGGGAGAGTGTGTCGATCGTCGTCGCCGTCGCGTAGCGGCGCGCCCGGCGAATGCGGCGTTCGCGGCGAAAGATCTCGTGGTCGGTGAGAACGCGAAGCGTGTGCGGAATGACGAACCCGCCGTCGAGCACGCCGATCGACAGCGCCGCCGGCGAGGCGCGCCGGTCGTCGTCCGACAGCAGCTCGTCGAGACGCTCGGCCTGTCCCTCGTTGTCGCAGAGGATGATCGTGGCGGTGCCGTCGCGCACGAGCCGTTTGAGCTGCTTGATGTCGCGGTCGATCGGCTCGGGCGGCTTGAGCGGAAGCACGACGTCAGCCTCGTCGTCGGCCTCGGAGGCCGCGATCGTGCCGAGTCGGCGCAGCGCGGCCGCGGTGACGTCGGGCGACTCGAACAGCTCCGCGCGGTCGGTGACATCCTCGCCGCGGCGGTGCGCGAGATCGATGTGGTGCTGCGCGTCGTCCCATGTCCGCTTGAGCTCGGGCTCGAGATGCGCGCCGCGCGGAATCAGCAGCAGCGTATCCGGCGGAAACAGCGACGTGATCGCGCCGCGCTCTTCATCGGTCGCTTCGTGCCGGACCTGGCCGTCGACGGGAAGCACGAGCGCGCGGTCGACGACGCGACTCGAGCGCTGCGTCACGAGATCGAAGTGCCGCAGGTCGACGATCTCGTCGCCCCAGAATTCGGCGCGAACGGGCTCCGCCATCCCGAACGAGTACACGTCGAGAATGCCGCCGCGGATCGCGAACTGCGCGACGTCCTCGACGAGCGGGACCCGCTCGAATCCGATTCGCTCGAGGTGATCCGAGAGGTCGCGCAGGCGATGGCTGTCGCCCTTCTTGAGCTCCACGCGCAGATCGCGCAGCGCGCCAGGCATGCGCGTCTTCTCAGCGAGCGCGCGAGCGGTCGTGACGAGCACACGCAACTCCCCTCGCGACAGTCGCTCGAGCGTTTCGACGCGCTCTCCCGCCACCTCCATATGTGGCTCCGCCTCACCGAATCCTTCGCGCGGCGGGTAGAGCGCGACGGGGATGTCGGTGAGCAGCGTCTCGAGGTCGGCCAACCACCGTTCCGCTTCCGCCACGCCGTCGGCCGCGACCACGAAGAAACGTGACGGGAGTCTTCGAGCGGTGACCGCGAGAACGGCCGCGCCGGCCGAGCCCGGAAGCCCCGAAACGCGGAGGCGCTCGCCCGGCGACGGGAGCGTATTGACGATTCTTTGAAACGCCGGCAGCCGCTCCAGCGCGTCGAGCAGTGAGTCGAGCGCCATCAGGCCGCCGGACGAAGCGCGGCGCGCCGCCGAATGACGAGCGTTTCTGCGACGAGGAGAAGAAGAGCCACGATCAGCGCAGGCTCGATGAGCGACCGGCGCGCCGCGGCGCGGAACGAGAGCGAGGCCCACGTTCCGGCGTCGGGGGCAACGAGCACACGGTTCACGCGAAGCCGCTGCGCGAGGTCGCGGGCCGAATATCGGTCGAGCACCGACTCGCCAGACGGCGGCGCCACGACGAGAGCGCCGACGCGCCGGGCGTTGAGCGTGAGGAAGTACGTACCCGTCCGATCGGGAACGTCGAGCGCGTCGCCGATCGGCGTCCGCTGCCCGTCGGCCGTTTCGATTCCGTCGGCCCATCGAGGACGCGGCAGATGCTTGCCGGGCTCCGAAGCAAGGACCTGTCCCGGCTCACCGACGAGACGCTCGGTGAGCACGCCGCCCAGCCAGGGGACGAACGACGCGCGCACGGGAAGGTTGGTCGCGTCGGGGGAGATCGGCGACCCGGCGAGGACGTAATGTCCACCCGCGACGATCCACGCCTCTTGGCCGACGCTGGCCAGCGTGTCCGCGACCGCTCCGGTTTGGGCCGCCAACTCGTAGCGCGCGGTGCTCGTCACCCCGTCCAACTCCGGGCCGCGAGCGCTCGCTTCGCCGGATCGACGCAGGCCGAAACGCCACGGGATGCCCATTCGCTCGAGCGCGCGGTTGGCCGCGCCGAGGTGAACCGGATCGTTCGGCGCGACGATGAGCGCGGGCAGCGTCGTGAGCTCGTCGGCGCTGACGACGGCGATGTCGTGTCCGTCGACGACGCGCGACGACGACTTCAGCACGTCGATCGCGTCTTTGAGAAACTGACCCGCGCCCGGCGAGACGGTCACGCCCGGCGCGGGACCGATCCAGACCGCGAACGGCCGAGAGTTGTCGGCGGCCAACTCGTCCGGCTCCAGCTCGACGGTTCCCGCCAACCAGCCGCGCTCGGGCGGCGAGGCGTGTACCGTGACTTCTTCGTTCGGCGCGGCGGTGCCGCGAGCGAACGTTCGGCCGTTGAGCGTGATGCGGTACGTCGTCGAATCGGTCGATTGAAATCGCGCGGCGATCTCTCCGCGGGGCGTCCAGCGTGACGGTCGCGCCTCGGCGAGCGTGACGGCGCGATTCACCGCCACCGGCCCGTTCGGCACATACAGCACGATCTGCGCGTCGGCGAGGGGAGGAACGTTCTGCCACTCGGTGGGCTGGCCGTCGGTGACGAGCGCGATCTGTCGCGCGCCAAGCCCCGAGGCTCGCACGACCGCTGCCGCCCGCGACAGCGCGAGCCCCGGATCGCCCGCGCCGGATATGGCTTCCATGCGCTCGATCTCATCGCGCAGCAGCGCGACGCTGCCGCCGCGCACGTTTCCGTCGATCGTCACGATCCACATCCGGTCCGCCGACGTTGCGCTCGACAGCACGTCGCGCACCATCGATTTGAATTCGGCGAGCAGCGGATGCCCGTTCACCACGACCGACGAGCTGAGCGAGTTGTCGACGACGATCGCGAGCGCGGTGGGTGCGTGTCCCGCGCCGACCCATTCAGCCAACGGCCGCGCCGCCGCGAACGCGATGGCGAGAATCGTGAGCACGCGCAGAAACATCAACAAGAGGTTTCTGATTTTCAGGGTGCGGCTGTGTTCCTTCTCGGCGCGCAGCAGATAGCGCGCGGCGGGGAAATCGATGCGGGCGCCGATGCGGCGGCGCATCAGGTGGATGAGAAGGGGCACCGCGACCGCCGCGCCCAGAGCCAGATACAGCGGCGCGAGAAAGCTCACGGCAGCTGTTGGCGGACCGCGAACGCGCGGCGGAGCGGAACGCCGAACGGGGCGTCGGTGGAGACGACCTCGTAGCTGACACCCGCGGCACCCAGAACGCTCCGCCATTCGTCGATGACCTCGACGACCGTGTTCTGATAGGCGGCGCGAACGTCGGCGACGCTGGCGGGAACGGCCAACTCACTCTCGGGGTCGACGAAGAGCGCTTCGCCCGCCGCGGGAAGGTCTCGTTCGGCGGGGTCGAGGATGTGCAGGACGGTGACGTCGTGGCCCATCGCGCGCAGCGTGCGCATCGCCCGTTCGACGTCCGTCGTGTCCATGAGCAAATCGGAAATCAGGACGATGAGCCCGCGGCGGCTGATCAATCGGGCCGCCTGCTCGAGTGCCTGTGGCGCGCTCGACGCCCTGCCTTCGCCGGGTTCCTCGAGCGCGGCGATGACGCGGCGCCACTGGCCGTGTCGCGCGCGCGGCGGCACAGCGCTGCGGATTCGATCGTCGAAGCGGATGAGACCGATCGCGTCACGCTGACGGAGCAACAGCAACGCGAGCGCGGCGGAGAGCCGCTCGGCGTATTGGAGTTTCGTCAATCGCTCGGGCGAGCCGGTCCAAGCCATCGAGCGGCTGACGTCGAGCACGATGGTGGCGCGGAGGTTGGTCTCTTCCTCGTACTGGCGGACGACCCAGCGGTCGGAGCGCGCGGCGATCTTCCAGTCGATGTAGCGCAGGTCGTCGCCGGCCTGGTAGGGCCGATAGTCGGCGAACTCGACCGAGAACCCCTTTCGCGGCGAGCGATGGAGCCCCGCCATGAACCCGTCGACGACCCACCTGGCGACAATCTCAATGCGCCCCAGGGCAGCGAGGCTGGCTGGGTCGAAGAGGTCTGCGCGGAGGGCCTGGGTGCTCTCCATGGGAAGGCGGGAAAGGTAAACGGGGAGGGCGCCCGGTTGCCTAGGGACCGCAACGCCCATCTAATTCGTGGCGTAGGTGTAATAGAAGCAGGGATGGTTGGTCGGCCGGGCGTTCTATTAGGAAGTCGCCGGAAAATTGGGTCTTGCGCGGCCGACCCTGTGTATGCTTAATTGTATACACCTCTCTTTCGCGGGAGTCGCGAATGATGTCGCGTCGTCGAGTTGTCGCGTCGATCACCACCGTTGCGATGGCGAGCGCCGGGTGCGTCGCCTCGAGCGGCGCCCCCTCGAGCTCCTGGTTCAGCCAGGACCAGGCGACGGCTGCGGCGCCATCGGGCGCCGGCGAATCGTCGCCGGCGACGAGAGGCGGCGGATACGCGAATGAAGAGGGGCCTCGCGTCTCGATCTATACCGAGGTGGAGAACGCCGCGGGCTCGCAGCTCGTGCGCGCGAATTTTCGTCTCGAGGACGACGCCTACGTTCTCGTCGGACACATCGACGCCGACGGCGTATTGAGGATTTCGTTCCCGGAGACGCCGATCGACAACGGATTCACTCACGGCCGCGCGTCCTATCAGACGGCGCAGTTCTTCGGCGGATTCGTGGACCAGTACCGGGCGCGATTCTCACCAGGAATGCCCCGCCTCGACGCCCGGGCCGTCAACGATTCGTACAACGGCGGTCTCGGTTGGGTCTTCGTGATCGCATCGTGGCAGCCGATGCACTTCGAGAAATTCTCGACTGGCGGCTACTGGGATTCGTTCGACATCGACGACGCCAACTTCATGAAGGACCCCCGTCCTGCCGTTTACGAGTTGGCCGCGCTGCTTGCTGGAACGAACGCGTCGAGCTACACGGTTCGATTCGCGAACATTCGTGACACTCAAACGATCTACGGCGGTCGGTCGGCTTTCGCGGCGCTCAACGACGTGTACGGGGCGCAGATGTGTAGCGGATTTGGCTATGGCTTCTCGTACGGCTTCGCCTCGACGCCGTTCGGTCTGAGCTCGTTCAATCCGGTCTACCTGTACGGATACGGCCAGCCGTTCTGGTGGCGCGGAGCTCAGTATCTGTACGACTCGGGGTTCGATTGCTACTACCAGGCCGGGACGTCGCCCTTTGGTTACCGCCCCCGTGGATACGGCTACGGTTGGGGGGTCATCGCGCAGAATCCGCCCACGGCGAACCCAGGCACCCGTCTGATCGGCATCAATCAGATTCCGAATCGGCCGCACACGCCGCAGCCGGGACCGATGCGCCTCGCACCGGGTAGCGCGACCGACGTCGGCGGAGCGAACGGATCGCACATGGCGCTCGCGCCTGAAGACGGTTCGCCGCAGTACCGGACGCGCGGCCTCGTGTCGCACCAGGATCCGGTCGGCGCCGAAGTTCTCGCGCCTCGCACGGTCGGTCCTGAGCGCCGCGCGCACGATGCCGGCAACGGTTTCCAGACGGGCGGCATGGTGATTCGCGGCAACGGCAACAACGATTCGCGGTCGCAAACGAACGCGGGCAGCGAAGACGCGAATGCGCGTCGTGCGCCGAGCGCTCGCGGCTACGAAGCGCCCAACACGGGTGCGCGTTACACGCCGTCCAGCGACGCGCCTCGCGCCGCGCCGCAGCAGCGAGTTGAGTCGCCGCGCACGGAATCGCCGCATATGGCCCCGGCGCCTGCGCCGAGGGTCGAAGCGCCACGAATGGAGACGCCGCGCATGTCGTCGCCGGCGCCGTCCCCGCCGCCGATGCGAGTCGAGGCGCCGTCTGCTCCGCGCAGCGCCCCAGCATCGCCGCCACCGGCATCGCCGCCACCGGCATCGTCTTCGTCGACCGGGAAGCCGCCGGGAAAGAACTAGCTGGTCTAGTTGCTGGTTGGGGGAAAGGGGGGAACGGGCTGCCACGTGGCGGCCCGTTTTCTTTTTGGCTCGGTCAATTTTCGCCGGCGAAGGCTTGTCGCTTCCCGACTCGTCGCGGCGTCCCGCGACTCTCCTCCGTGAACGCGACCCGACAGCCCGAGCCGAGCCGGACACGACCGAAAAGGCGTGAACATCAATAGGTTTCACACGCGCGCACGACCCCGGGCGCGCGCCGTGCTCTTTCACCTAGTGGTTTCGGACCGCTTCCCCGACGCGACGAGTCTGAATTTTGAAGCTCGACCACATTCGCAACTTCTGTATCGTCGCGCACATCGACCACGGCAAGTCCACGCTGGCCGACCGGCTCATCGAAGCGACCGGGACGCTGCAGAAGCGTGAAATGAAGGACCAGGTGCTCGACACGCTCGACCTGGAGCGTGAACGCGGCATCACGATCAAGCTCAACGCCGTGCGGATGACGCACACCACGGCCAACGGCGAGGCGTACGAGCTCAACCTGATCGACACGCCGGGGCACGTGGACTTCACCTATGAGGTGTCCCGCTCGCTCGCCGCGTGCGAGGGGGCGATCCTCGTCGTCGACGCGTCGCAGGGAATTCAAGCGCAGACGCTGTCGAACCTGTTTCTCGCGCTGGACGCGGGACTCGAGATCATTCCGGTCCTCAACAAGATCGATCTCCCCGGCGCGGAACCGGAACGTCGCAAGCAGGAGGTGCACGACCTCATCGGCGCGAGGCCCGAAGAGATTCTCCTAGTGAGCGCGAAAGAAGGGGTCGGCATCGACGCGCTGCTCGAGGCCATCGTCGCGAGGGTCCCCGCTCCACGCGGCGACCCATCCGCCCCACTGCGCGCGCTCATCTTCGATTCGTACTACGACCGCTATCGCGGCGCGATCGCCAGCGTGCGCGTCGTGGACGGAGCGATTCACCCCGGGATGCTCGTGAAATTCGCCGCCGGCTCGGGCGAGTCGTACGAGGTCGCCGAGGTCGGATACAACCAGCTTCGCCAAGTCGAGGGCGATTCGCTCGGTCCCGGTGAAGTCGGCTACGTCGTGGCGAACGTGCGAACGGTGCGAGAGACGCGCGCCGGCGACACGATCATCGACGCGTCGGCGCCGGCGGTCGAACCGCTGCCCGGCTACAAGGACGTGCACTCGATGGTGTTCGCCGGACTCTACCCGACGGACACGACGCAGTACGAGACGCTGCGCGACGCGCTGGAGAAGCTTCAGCTCAACGACGCCTCCCTGCACTACCTGCCCGAGACTTCCACCGCACTCGGCTTCGGATTCCGCTGCGGCTTTTTAGGGCTTCTCCATATGGAGATTGTCCAGGAACGGTTGGAGCGCGAGTTCGATCTAGCCTTGGTGACGACGGTGCCGAACGTCGAGTACCACGTCTACCACACCGACGGCACGATGGAGCTGCTGGAAAGCCCGTCGAAGCTTGCGGATCCGGGAATCATCGCCCGCATCGAGGAGCCGTACGTCAAAGCGCGCATCATGGCGCCTGCCGACTACATCGGCCCCATCATGACGCTCGGCACGGAACGCCGCGGCGTCTACAAGAACATGACGTACCTCGACTCGTCGCGCGTCGAGTTCGACTGGGAGTTTCCGCTGTCGGAGATCATTCTCGACTTCTTCGACAAGCTGAAGACGATCAGCCGAGGCTATGCCAGCCTCGACTACGAGATGCTCGAGTATCGTGAGAGCGCGCTCGTCAGGCTGGACATGCTGATCAACGGCGACCCAGTGGACGCGTTCTCGGTGATCATCCACCGCGACAAGGCGTACGAGTGGGGGCGCAAGATCGCGGACAAGCTGAAAGAGCTCATCCCGCGCCAGTTGTTCGAGGTCGCGATCCAGGCGGCGATCGGCAACAAGGTCATCGCGCGCACGACGGTCAAGGCGCTGCGCAAAGACGTCCTCGCGAAATGTTACGGCGGCGACATCACGCGCAAGCGCAAGCTTCTCGAGAAGCAGAAGGAAGGAAAGAAGCGCATGAAGCAGGTCGGCGCCGTCGAGATTCCGCAGGAGGCATTCCTGGCGGTGTTGCAGGTGGATTGACGGAGACCGGTGGACCGGGAGACCGGGAGACCGGTAGACCGGTAGACCGGTAGACCGGTAAACCGGTAGACCGGTGAAACTGCGGTGACCCGTCCACCTGTCCACCCGTCCACCCGTCCACCCGTCCACCCGTCCACCCGTCCACCGGTCTAGTTCGTGCAGCGCTCAGACGCTCACACGTCTGACGGAGGCATGACCATGGCTTTCGAAACACTGCGCGATTTGTACGTCGACCAGATTCAGGACCTCTACAGCGCCGAATGTCAGATTCTGGACGCGTTGCCGAAGCTGATCGACAAGTCTTCGCACGTGAGGCTCCGCGATGGTTTCCAGCAGCATTTGGAGCAGACTCGACAACACGCGCTGCGACTGGAGCAGATCGCTCGGCGCCTGAACGAAGCGCCGCACGGCAAGACGTGTAGAGGCATGGCGGGGCTGCTCAAGGAAGGCGAGGAGTTCATCAAAGACGACGGCGACCAAGATGTGATCGACGCGGGACTCATCGCCGCGGCGCAGCGCGTCGAGCATTACGAGATGGCGGCCTACGGTTGCGCGCGGACGTTCGCGCGAGCGCTTGGGTTCGACGAAGATGCCGAGCTTCTCCAGCAGACGCTCGATGAAGAAGGGGAGACGAACAAAAAGCTCACGCAGATCGCCGAGAGCGTTGTGAACCCCGACGCCGAGAAAGGGATCGCCGTCGAGCGCGAGATTCGGTCGGAGCCCGTCCGCGAACGCGGCGTCGGCGGTGGCCGGGATCGCGATTCGGAACTGAGACCGTAGCGAGCGCGGGTGAGAGGCCAGCCTCTCACCCGATCAGCGTGCGAAGAATGTGGTAGCCCGTCGCGTGCGCCTCTTGAATGCGCGGGATGTGCTGCGACGGGGCGTTGATCACATGTTCGGCGTGCCCGTCGTGCGCGATCTGTCCGCCGTCGTACCCGGTAAAAGCGACGGTCAGAGAGCCACGGCGGCGCGCCTCGTCGAGCGCGGCGATCACGTTGCGTGAGCTTCCGCTCGTGGAAAACGCGACGGCGATGTCCTCCGGGCCGGCGAGCGCGGCAATCTGCCGCGCGTAGATGACGTCGACGCTCACGTCGTTCGCCAGCGCGGTGACGATGGAAACATCGTCCGTGAGGTCGAGCGCGCGGCGCGGCGACAGGCCACCCGCCATGTGCCGGGGCGGGCATCGCAAATCGGCGACGAGATCCATCGCGTCGGTCGCCGAGCCGCCATTCCCGAAGGCGAACACGCTGCCGCCGGACGCGAGACGACGGGCCACATCGCGGGCCGCCTCGGTGAGAATCGCGGCGCCGCGGTCATCCAGCATGCGCCCGCGGAGCGCGTTGACGTCACGCGCCTTCGCGACGACCGAAGCGGAAACGTCACGCAGAATGGCCGCCCGATCGGTCGGCGCGCCAGCGAGGAATGGATAGAGAAACGCCGAGCCGCCGGGGTGATTTTCAGGGCTGGCCGTCGTCGTGCCGTGCTCGAAGAACACGTGCACGAGCTCCCACAGCACATGGTACAGTGTCTCGATGCTTTCCTGGCGCGCGAATGGATCGTCGCTCGGCGGCTCGAGCTCGACTTCGGCGCCGAGGGATTCGAACGCGATCGTGAGGCATCCGCGACGTCGGCAGAGGGCGAGCGATTCGGACAACGCCGCCTCGAGCCCTTCGTCGCCGCCGAAACACATCACGATGTCGTCCTGCCGAGCGAGCGCCGCCAAGCGGTTCACGGCGCCGTCGATGAGGCCAGTCAAGCCAATCGCCGGCAGCGCGCGCTTGCCGACGATGACGGGATGCATGAACTCGACGGCGACGTGCCGCGCGTCGGACCGCGCAGCCGGCGATGCGCCGACCGCGATCAGCCGGCCGCCGCGGACGAAGCGGTCGGCCATCGTCGCGCACAGCTCGGCGATCCGTTGCGACTCGGCGGCGAAGAACGCGGCGTTCAACGCGGCCCGCGTCGCCAGCATTTCGGCGATGGGCGAGCGATCGCCGCCGACCTCGCTCGGCGGCGTGTTCGCCACCGCTTCGGCGACGCCGGCCGAAGTCGTCATGTCATCGCCGGCTGCGGGCGCGGCGTGGACACGAGCCATTGGCACCAGGCGTCGATGCCCTCGCCCGTGTGGGCGCTCATCAACATGCACGGAACGCCCGGATGCACGTCGGCGATGTTGGCGAGCAGCCTGGAGAGGTCGACGTCGAGGTGCGGCAGGAGGTCCACCTTGTTGACGATGATGAGCTCGCACGCGCGAAACATCAGCGGGTACTTGATCGGTTTGTCCTCGCCCTCGGTCACCGCGGCGATCATGACGCGGTGATCCTCGCCGACTTTGAATTCGGCCGGACACACGAGGTTTCCGACGTTCTCGATCATCAGCAAGTCGATGGTATCGAGCGGCATCGCCGGCAAAGCGGACCGAATCATGTTGGCGTCGAGATGACACTCTCCGCCGAAGCCGCCGTCGGTGTTGATCTGCACGACCGGGACGTGGAACTCGGCGAGGCGCTGTGCGTCGAGATTGCCGTGGACGTCGCCCTCGATGATGCCCATGCGCGGCGCGCCGTCGCCGACGCGCTCCTCGAACCGCGCCAGCGTGCGCTCGAGCAACGTCGTTTTTCCGGCTCCCGGAGCGCTCATCAAGTTCACCACGGTGACGCCGGCCCGATCGAAGTCCAGCCGGTTGGCGCGGGCAATCGTGTTGTTGGCGTCGAGGGCTTCCCGGACGACGCGAATTCGCTGCATGTGCATGAGAATCTCCTCAAGGCTGCGCTACATCGCCTTCATGCGAAAGTACCGGCGCATTTGTGGGATTTGCATGAGAATCGTCCAAACGATCAGGACGGCCACGACGATTCCGAGAATCACCCAGGCCCAGGCCGCTGATGACATCGCCATTCTCCTTCGCTCCATGGAGCTCGGTTGAGGTGAGATTTCGGACGATCCGTTTTACGACGGCGGCCGCCGGTTCGACCGCGGCTCGCACCGGGGGTGACAGCGCGACCAGGTCGTCGGCGAGCGCCTCGCCGCCCTCGATCGTGAGCGGCTCGCAGCCGACGATGACGAGCGTCGGCGGGACGCGGCCGAGCGCCCGCGCGAGTCGCAGCACGCGGACCGGATCCATCACGTGAGCGTCGAGCGTTTCGCCGGTCGCGTCGGCGTCGAGGTCGGGCTCGAGTACGTGGAGGGAACCCGCTTCGCCGCCGCGCGACAGTGCGTCGATCAACACCGCCGCGGCGAAGTCCTCTTGAAGCGCGTACGCCAGATCGAGGCCGCGAATCCCGAAGTCCCGGACCACTACGCCATCGGGCCACGCGTCGCCGGCGAGGCGGCGCGCCGTGGCGACGCCGAATGCGTCGTCGCCGAAGAAGATGTTTCCGATGCCCGCGACGAGCACGCGCGCGCGCGGCCAATCCCCCGAAGCCACAGTGTGCCCCGCCCGCGCGGCGGGTCCGCCGATGGGCTCGATTTCGTCGGAGCGGAAGAAGAAGCGGTGGCCGAGGTACCGACGGCCGCCGAAATCGAGCCCTGGGTCGTCGTCCACCGTGACGATGAAGTGCGGCTCGCCGTCCGTCGTGACGTCGATGGACTCGACGCGGGCGAGTCGGCCGGACAGCGCCACGTCCATGATGTCGCCGCCGGTACTCGGACGAAGGCGGATGCGAGATCCGACCACGATGCATACCCCGCGCACGATCACCGCGGTCGGACTCGGCCCTCGTAGCTGCTCCCACCCGCTCGATTCGCTCATGGTCTCGACTCGGCGAAGGAACGCTCACGAGTGACACCGTGCAGCCGCAGAAGCTGGTCGGGCGACATGCCGCGGCAGCGGTCGAGAATCTCACGGGCGCGCGGATCGGTCTCGCGCATCTGCCGTTGCTCTTCGTCGGTCAGACTCATCACGTTCAGCACGAGCAGCTGATCGATCTCCGCGCCGTCGAAGAAATCGCCTCGGCTCTCGGGCGCGACAGACGGAAAGTCCGGAAGGATGATGGGCGACGACAGCACCGTGTCGCGCCGACGAGGGTCGCCGACGAGCACCGGCCACGTTCCGAGGTTCTTGCAACCGGCGGCGAGCTCGGCGAACGGGTCAGGCGGGTCGGTGAGCGAGACGAACGCACCGCCGTGCACGGAGAGCCGCGCGTGCGTCGACGCCATGGTGCGCAGCAGCGTCAACTCGCGCGACTCGCCCGCCCATGCCGATCGGTTCGATACGTCGACGCGCACCCTCCACGTTCCCTCGGAAACGCGGTCCGCGGAAACGTCGACGGCGCCGGAGAGCGGCTGCCAGCGGCGGACGATCGTTCCGGCGAGCGATTCGTCGGCGTCGACGATCGGCTCCGACCGCTCCCCCGCGTCGATCTCGATGGGGGTGTGCGCCGGGCCGTCGCCAAGCCGGATCACCGGCGGCGCGACGACGCGCTCGGTCGCTTCCTGCCACGACACATGGGTGACGCCGCCCACCGTGATCGAGTCGACGAATCGGTCGCCACTGATGTCGTGTCGCAGCACGCGGCGCTCGACCACGTGAAGAAAGCGAATCGAGACATCGAGCTCGACCACGGCGTGAGGCTCGGCGGCGATCAGACATTCAGTGCGCATGAGCCACGGATCATCGTCGTGGCCCGATCGGCTGTAGGCGCGCGGATAGACGCCGCCGAATGTCCAACGGCGTTGATTCTTGAGAGCCGACCGGCGATACGGCCACAGGATGTAGCCTTCGTAGAGCACGCTGCGCGTGATCGACTCGACCGGATCCGGCGTCTGCGCGTAGGCCGTCATGGCGGCGACAGCTTCGGCATCGACGGATCGATCGCGTCGTGCGCCTTTGGGTTGATTCCGGTGGACCGTTCGGCGTTGGAGCGGCCGTCGGCGAGATGGCCGGCCTGCTTTTCGTAGTTTCCGCGCGTGTTGCCCTCGTTGATGCCCGCGACGTGCGATGGAGCGTCGGGATCGACGTCTGCCCTGCCCGTCCTCACGTTGTCGCCCATTTGCCTCTCGTTGTCGACCATGTGGCCTCCGCGGGTGCGCTCTTGTTGATGGATTGCGTGCCGCGATTCTCGTCGCGACGATTGAGCCGCCGGAAAAACGCGTCGACGGTGTCGCGCATCGCGTCGCCGCCGGAGATGCCCTGCCACGTGACGCGCATCGCTCCGGCGAGCCGATAGCATTCGTCGACCGGCACGATCCAGTAGTCGCGTGCGCCGCGCGTTCGCCGTACGAGCACCGCCTCGACGTCGGGCTCCAGCGTCTCGAGGACCGGACTCCGAGCGGCGATCTCCTGCCACGCGGGCAGCGGCAGCGACGATTCCGTCGTTCCCATCGGCCCGGGGTAGAATGCGACGGGCCGGTTGGCCGTCGAGCTGAAAAACATGAAGATCACGTCGACGGGGAGCTCGAGGCGTTCCCACAGACCGCCGTCGAGCAGCGATCCATCGAGCGACCGATAGCGTCGCGGCGCGAGGCGATATCGGCCGCCGGCGGCCGCGCGTCCGTCGAACAGAATCGCGCACGCGGCGCAGGCGCAGGCGATCTCTCGTCGCTCGATGTCGATCAGATGGCGATGATCGCTCGGGATCGGCGCCGAGCACAACTGACATTTCTCATCGGCATGCTCGTCGCCACGGAAAAGCGTCTTCTCGTCCTCTTCGGCAGGGTCGCGACGCCGCGCCAGCTGCACGAGCGACGGCGGGTGCGCCGAGCGAGGCAAGAGATCGTGGATCGCCAGCAGCTGCGTGACGACGTCGTCCTTCCCGTTCAAGACGTCGTCGACGCGACCCGGCCCGTCGCGGTGCGCGACCACGACGCGGGCGAGACCTTCGCCGTACAACAGCATCAGCGCGTCGATGGCGTCCATGGCGAGCGACCGCGCGCGCGAATCCGGCTCGCCCTCGAGCTCGGCGAGCGTTTCCTCGAGTGAGTGGGCGGTCGCCTGCGCGGCGACGTCGTCGAGGCGGACCGTCATCCGGTGAGGCCGGCCATCGGCGAGTGCACCAGATCGATCGTCTTGCCGCCGCCGACGTACATGTGCACGCCGCACGGCAGGCACGGATCGAAGCTTCGCACCGTGCGCATGATGTCGATGCCCTTGAAGCCCTCCCGCCCGTTCTCCTCGAAGATCGGCAGTCCCTGCACCGCGTCTTCGTACGGCCCGGGCGTGCCGTAGCTGTCGCGCGGGCTGGCGTTCCACGGCGTGGGCGGATACGGGTGGTAGTTCGCGATCTTCTTGTCGCGGATCACGAGATGGTGCGACAACACGCCCCGCACGGCTTCGTGGAATCCGCAGCCGAAGCCTTCTTCCGGTACGTCGAAGTCGGTGAACGTCCGCGTCCGGCCGGCTCGCACTTCCTCCATCGCCTTCTCGTAGAAGAAGACGGCGAGCGCACCCGCGTAAGCGACGAAGTAGATCCGCGCGCGATCACGCTCGATCGTGTTCGCCCACTGCGGCACCTTCCACTCGAACTCCATCTCCGGGAACTTGGCGCTCTTCGGGAGTAGGATGCGCACGCTGTTCCCCGTCGCCTTGACGAACGGCGTGTCGACGAGACCGGCGAGAGCGGTCGCCCACAGCCGCGCCAACGCGCCGCCGCCGGTATCGAGCGCGAGGAGCGTGTCTGTCCGGCTGTCGTGCCACCGCGGGCTCATCACCCAGCTGTACTTGCCGTCGAAGTCGCGTTTTTGCGGATGCGGCAGCGTGGTCTGGTTCCACGGATGCCGCCGGTCCACACGGTTTCCCAACGGGTCGTGCGTGACGAACATCGTCTCCTGCTCCCAGTCGTCGTAGTACGAGCTGCCGAGCAGAATCCGGATGCCGAGGTTGATGTCGACGAGATCGGTCGTGACGAGCTTGCCGTCGACGACGACGCCGGGCGTCACGTACATCGCCCGCCCCCACTCGGTCATTCGCCGATAGTCGTAGTCGCAGACGTCCGGGTTTTGGAACGAGCCCCAGCATCCCAGCAGGGTGCGCCGGAGGCCGACCTTCTCGTAGCCCGGCAGCGCGTCGTAAAAGAAGTCGAACAGATCGTCGTTGAGAGGCACGGCTCGCTTCACGAAATCCAGCGTGCGAATCAGGCGCACGAAGTAGTCGCTGAATACCTGCGGCGACGCGACGGTGCCCACGCCGCCGGGATACAGCGTCGACGGATGCACGTGTCTGCCTTCCATGAGGCAGATCATCTCGCGCGTCGTGCGGCTCACCTGGAGCGCCTCGAGGTACATCGGCCCGGTAAACGGGTTGAAGGCGCGCATGATGTCGGCGATCGTGCGGAACCCGTGGATGTCGGCGTGCGGAGCCGCCGTCTTTTCCGCTTTGGCGAGCAGTGACGGATTCGTTTCCTTCACCATCTGCTCGCAGTAGTCGACGAACACCAGGTTGTCCTGGAAGATCGTGTGGTCGAACATGTACTCGGCGGCTTCGCCGAGGTTGATGATCCACTCGGCAAGCGGCGGCGGCTTGACGCCATAGGCCATGTTCTGGGCGTATACCGAGCACGTCGCGTGATTATCGCCGCAGATCCCGCAGATGCGGCTCGTGATGAAGTGAGCGTCGCGCGGATCCTTTCCCTTCATGAACACGCTGTAGCCACGGAACATCGACGACGTGCTGTAGCACTCCGCGACTTCACGATTCTCGAAGTCTATTTTCGTGTAGATACCGAGATTGCCGACGATCCGGGTGATCGGATCCCAGTGCATCTCGACCAGGTTGCGCTTCTTCGTGCCCACGGGTTCCCGCGTCGCGGTTGCCATCGCTGCCTCTCCTCTAGCGGTTCATGTAGCGCGGGTTGAATCCGGTCGTGAGCTCGCCGCGGTTGTGACGCCACTTCGGCTCGTGATTGACCGTGTTGTTCGTGATCGCGCGCAGTCGACGAAGCACGCCACCCCAACTCGTCGCGACGCCGGTCGACACCACGGCACCCGGCGGCTCATCCATGAAGGGCATGAACTTGTCGGGAAATCCCGGCATCGTGCAGCCGATGCAAATGCCGCCCACGTTCGGGCAGCCGCCGAGGTTGTTCATCCAACCGCGCTTGGTGACGTTGCAGTTCACGACCGGGCCCCAGCAGCCGGCCTTCACGAGACACTTCGGCGACGTGTAGTCGCGCGCGAAATCGCCTTGCTCGTAGTAGCCCGCGCGGTCGCAGCCTTCGTGAACCGTCTTGCCGAAGAGCCACGTCGGTCTCAAACATTCGTCGAGCGGGATCGTGGGCGACTTACCCGCGGCCTGATAGAGAAGCCAGAGCAGCGTCTCCATGAAGTTGTCGGGCTGCACCGGACAGCCCGGCACGTTGACGATCGGTAGACCGCCCGCCGAGCGAAAATCCCAACCGAGATAGTCGGCGAGGCCCATGCAGCCCGTCGGATTGCCGGCCATCGCGTGAATGCCGCCGTACGTCGCGCACGTGCCGACGGCGACCACGCCCCAGGCGCGCGGCGCGAGCTCGTCGATCCAAGTCGTGAGCTTCTTCGGTTGCCCGGTCGCCGGGTCGACGCCGAATCCGGTCCAGTAGCCGTCGCCGTCGATCTTCTCGTTCGGAATCGAGCCTTCGATCACGAGAACGAACGGCGTCGGCAGCTCGCCTCGCGCGGCCTGCCAGAACGGGACCATGTAGTCGTCGCCCGTTTCCGTCGCGAGCACCTTGTTGTGGAGGTGCACCTTCGGAAGGCCGGGCACCAACCCGAGCAGCACGTCCTCCAGGCTCGGCTGGGAGGCCGCCGTGATCGACACGGTGTCGCCGTCGCAACTCATGCCTTCGGAGATCCACAAGACGTGAAGCTCGGTCACACCTTTGGTCGCATCGCCCTTTTGGCCCGTGGGCATCGGCGGCGCCCCGTTCCCCGTCAACGGCATTTCGTCATTCCTCCGTTTCAATCCAATCGACCAGCATCTCCTCACCCCTCGTGACTCGCACGTCCGTCGTCCGACATCGGTCGCACACGAGCGGGAACGCGTGTGGCTCGCTCTCGACGGCGCACGTCGCGCACCACACCGCCGCCGGCACCGGCTCGATCTCGAGCTCAGCGCCGTCGAGCGGCGTGTCCTTCGCGACGAGCGCGAAACTGAAGCGGAGCGACGACGGGACGACCTGGCGCAAGTGGCCGATGCGCATTCCGACCCGCGACACGCGTTGACCCGTGGTCTGTTCCGCGAGCATCGACACCACCGCGTCCGCGATCGCGAGCTCGTGCATCGGCGCGGCCTCGGTCAACAGATCCGCGGCAGCGGATCGCCGACCAGTAGATCCATCACGCGCCGGCCGCCGAACGCGGTGTTCACCAGCACCATGCCGGTCGCGTCGGTGGTCACCGTACCGATGACCGTCGCGCTTTCCGAGCCGGGGATCTGCCTGAGCAGTGACAGAGCCCGGTCCGCGGTCTCCGGTGCAACGACGGCGACGAACGTGCCTTCGTTCGCGACGTACATCGGGTCCATACCGAGTAGCTCGCAGGCGCCGGTGACGGCCGAGCGAACCGGGACGCGGCCCTCGTCGACGACGATGCTCACGCTCGACGCGACGGCCAGCTCGTTGAGCACCGTCGCGACGCCGCCGCGCGTCGCGTCGCGCATGCAGCGCAGATCGCCTCCGAGGTCGAGCAGTGCGTCGGCGGCCGGCCACAAGGGCCGTGTGTCGCTCAGAATCTCCGAGTCGAGCTCGAACTCGCCGCGCGCGAGCATGATGGCCATGCCGTGCTCGCCGATGAAGCCCGAGACGATGACGCGATCGCCGGGGCGCAGCCCCGCGGGCGATAGTCCGGCGCGCTGATCGCGCCGGCCGACACCCGTCGTGCAGATGTACATGCGATCCGCGTGACCGCGCTCGACGACCTTCGTGTCACCGGCGATGATCTCCACGCCGGCGACGTTCGCCGCGCGAGCGATGGCGGCGACCTCTTCGCGAAGCACGTCGGTGGACAGTCCCTCTTCCAATACCATCGCGATCGTGATGCCGAGCGGACGAGCGCCGACCATCGCGAGGTCGTTCACCGTTCCGTTCACCGCCAGCTCGCCGATCGAGCCGCCAGGGAATCGAAGCGGGCGGACAACGAAACTGTCGGTGGTGACCGCGAGGCCGACGCCGTCGACCGATATCGCGCCGGCGTCGTCGAGCAACGCGAGCGACGGCGAGGCGAACGCCGGCGCGAACAAGCCGCCGACCAGCGACGCCGTGGCTTTTCCGCCGGCGCCGTGGGCCATCGTGATTCGTTCGTCGAGAAACTTGGGAGCGCGCAACGCCACGGCGCGCGCTCGCGCGATCTTGTCGAGGGCTTCCCGCTCTCGCTCGTCGACGATCGAGCCGTTGGCCGGCGTGATGCGCGTGGCGGTCATGAGACCATCTCTGCCGGTCGTCCGCGCGGGCGACGCGTCAAGCGTCCGAAGTTGTAGTAGGCCGCGCACGCCCCTTCGCTCGACACCATGCAGGTGCCGATCGGGTGCTCGGGTGTGCACGCGGTGCCGAACACCTTGCACTCCCACGGCTTGATGACGCCTTTCAGCACCTCACCGCACTGACACGCCTTGGGATCGGCGATCCGCACGCCAGGCACCGAGAACCGCAGCTCGGCGTCGAACATCGCGTACTTGGGCGAGATCTTGAGTGCGCTCTGCGAGATGAAGCCGAGTCCGCGCCACTCGAAGTGCGGTCGGAGCTCGAAGACGTCGGCGAGCACGCGGAACGCCGCGGCGTTGCCTTCGGCCGGCACGACGCGCGTGTACTGGTTCTCCACCTCGCACCGTCCCTCGGCCAACTGGCGGAGGATCATGTACGCCGATTGCAGCACATCGAGCGGCTCGAAGCCGGAGATGACGACCGGCTTTCGGTACTCGGCGGCGATGAAGTGGAAGGGCCGCGCGCCGACCACCGTGCAGACGTGGCCCGGACCGATGAACGCGTCGAGCCGTAGATCGGGCGACTCGAGCAGCGCGCGAATCGGCGGTACGATCGTGACGTGGTTCGAGTACACCGTGAAGTTGGAGACGCGCTCCGCCTGCGCGCGAAGAATCGTGAGCGCCGTGGACGGCGCGGTCGTCTCGAACCCCACGGCGAAAAAGACGACTTCGCGGCCGCGGTTCGCCTGCGCGATGCGCAGCGCGTCGAGAGGCGAGTAGACCATCCGCACGTCGGCGCCGGCCGCCTTCGCTTCCGTGAGCGAGCCCCTGCCGCCAGGCACGCGCATCATGTCGCCGAAGCAGGTGAGAATGACACCCGGCTGCCGAGCGATCGCGATCGCGTCGTCGACGCGGCCCATCGGGATGACGCAGACCGGGCAACCCGGACCGTGCACGAGCTCGACGTTCGCGGGGAGCAGGTCGGCCACGCCGTATCGATAGATCGTGTGCGTGTGGCCGCCGCAGACCTCCATGATCTTGTAATGGCGCGATGGATCGGCGACCGCCGAGATCTGGTCCGCCAGTCGGGCGCCAAGCTCGGCGTTTCTGAATTCGTCGACGAATCTCATGGATTTCCCTCGACTCTCGACGCCAACGACAGCGCGACGCCCGCGTGCACGAGCACCTCGACTCCCGGTTTCGCCTCCGGCGTCAGCGCGAGCATCACCTCGGACTGCCGACCTTCGTCGTCGACGCAGACGGCGATCGCGCCGTCGGCGTCGACGGAGAGCACGCGCATTCGATTCGCCTCATCCGAGCAGGTGATGCAGTGCGCGAGGTCTTCGCAGTCGACGTCGCGGCGCACCGTCATTCGCGGACGCTCGCCCGGATTTCGTTCACCTCTTGCTGATACTCGGCACCCATTCGCTCGAGCAATTCGAGCGTCGCCAACGCCTCGCTTTCGTCCACACGCGAGATCGCGAAGCCGACGTGAATCAGCACCCAGTCACCGCTGGCGACCGCGACGGGCGCCCCGTCGAGCAGCGCGACGTTGATGGTGCGTCGAACCCCGGCAACGTCGACGCGGGCGAGCCGGCGCTCCGCGTCGACGACATCAACGATTTGGCCCGGAATCGCGAGACACATTCTTCCTCCGCCACGCGGCCGCGACTGCTTGGCCATAGGACAAACCGCCATCGTTCGGCGGCAGGAGGCGCGGCACGAGAACGCGATGGCCGCTCGCGGTCAACGCGAGGGCGAGCTCCTCGAGCAACAGCGTGTTCTGAAACACGCCACCCGAGAGTGCGATCGTGCGCGAACCGCGAACCTCCGCTCCGAGTTCGGCGACTAGCCGTGCTGCATAAACAAGACCGCCGTGCACGCTCGATGCGATGTCGCCCGCCTCACGACCGTCGCGTACGTCGTCGTATACCGCACGGACGAGTTCGCGCGGATCGATGACGAGCTGGTCGTCGATCTTCTCAATCACGATCGAGTTTTCGTACACGCCGGCGCTCGGCGATCCGCCGCGCCGCGCACGCGCGCGGCGATGAGCCTTTGCAGCCGCCTCGAACTCGATCGCGGCTTGCGCCTCGTACGTGACGCGCGAGCGGACTCCGCTCATCGCGGCGCATGCGTCGAGCAACCGCCCAACACTGGTCGTAACCGGCAACGGACCGGCGAGAGCCAGACGACTCACGGCGCGCCATTGCTCCGGCGCCACCGTCTCGCGCAGCGGCGCGGGAATCGCCGGCTCGACGCCAAACGCGTCGGTCAACCACGCGCAGGCCATTCGCCACGGCTCGCGTACGGCGCTCTCCCCTCCCGGCATGCGCACGGCACGGAGATGCCCGATGCGAATCGAATGTCCGATGTCGCCGTAGAGGATCTCTCCACCCCAGATCCTGCCGTCGGCGCCCAAGCCCGCTCCGTCGAAGACGAGTCCTATCGCCGGGCCGGTCTCGCCGTGCTCCGCGAGGCACGCCGCGAAGTGCGCGTGATGATGCTGTACCGCGATCGGCTCGAGCTCGCCGCGGTCGAGCGCATAGCGCGTCGACGCGTAGTCGGGGTGCAGATCATGAGCGACGATCGCCGGTGGCGCGCCGATCAACTGGGCGAGATGGTCGACTCCCCGAGAAAAGGCGACGAGGGAGCTCATGTCGTCGAGGTCGCCGACGTGCGGACCGACGATCGCCTCGGAGTGCCTGACGACACAGGCCGTGTTCTTGAGTTGTCCGCCGGTGGCCAGAATCGTTTCATTCGAGCTCAGCGGGACGGGTATCGGTTGCGGCACGAAGCCGCGCGATCGCCGAATGAAGAGCGGCTGTCGGCGCTCGGCGACGGTCACGACGCGCACGACCGAGTCCTCGCACGCGGCTTCGATCGGCCGGTCGTGGGACAAGAACAAATCGGCAATGGCGGAGAGCCGGTGTACGGCGTCGTCGTCGCGAAACGCGATCGGCTCGTCGCTCACGTTTCCACTCGTCATCACCAACGCGCCGTCGGCGTCGGCGACGAGCAGATGATGAAGCGGCGTGTACGGCAGCATCACGCCCAACTCATCGCGCGCCGGAGCGACGAGCTCGGCGACGAGAGCACCCGGCTCGGCGCGCGCGATGACGATCGGACGGGCGTCGCTCGTCAGGAGGTCCGCCTCGGCGTCGTCGAGTCTGACGAGCCTTCGCGCGGCGTCGAGGTCGGCGGCCATGAGCGCGAACGGCTTGTCGTCGCGCTGCTTTCGGCGGCGAAGACGCGCGACCGCCGACGCGTTGTCGGCGCGACACGCGAGGTGGTAGCCGCCGAGTCCTTTGACCGCGACGATGGCGCCGTCTCGTATCGCGGCGGCCGCGCCGGCGATTGCATCGGATGGCCCCGCCGACACGACCACTCCCCGCGGATCGCGCAGCGACACCTTTGGACCGCAGCGCGGGCACGCGTTCGGCTGAGCGTGAAAACGCCTGTCGGCGGGATCATCGTACTCGGCCTGGCACTGCGGGCACATCGTGAACGCGGCCATCGTCGTCGACGACCGGTCGTAAGGAACGCGCCGAGCGATGGTGAAGCGTGGGCCGCACGCCGTGCAGTTGATGAATGGGTAGCGATATCGGCGGTCCGCCGGATCGAAGAGCTCGCGCAGACAGTCGGAACAGGTGCAGAGGTCGGGCGGCAGCAACGCCGCCGCGGTTCCCTGTTCGCCGCTCGTGGCGACCACGAATTCGTGATCGCCGATGCTCGCGATCTCCTCGACGCTGACGCGACCAACGCGCGCGTGTTTCGGCGCCTCGCGCACCAGTCGCGAGAGAAAGCGGTCGATGGCCCGGTCGTCTCCCTCCAACTCGATCGTGACTCCGCCCGGACCGTTGCGGACGAAACCGCTCAGCGCGAGGGCCCTGGCCAGCCGAAACACGAACGGTCGGAAACCGACGCCCTGCACCGTGCCGCGCACGTCGACGCGCACGCGGCGAGATGTGACAGGCACGGCCTGCGTCGTGGCGAAGCCCGTCACGGTTTGCCCTCGCTTGGCGCGCGCATGGTGCGCAGGCGTGCGTACAATGCGGCGCAGAGCCAAATCAGCGGGAAGGCTGTCACCACGGCGAGGCCGACGGTCGCGAAGCTGGTCGATCCAATCGTGGCAAGTCCCGCCGCGCCACTGAGCTCGAGGGCCGCGATCACGGTCGCCGCTACGGCGGTAAGTCCGGTGACGACGAGGTTGTATCGAGCGCGCCGGGCGGGCTCGCGCTGCGCCCAGGCGTATGCGCGGAGCATGAACATTCCTTCCGCGGTGTCGACGAGCGCCATTCCAGCGGCGAATGAAAGCGGGAGCACGAGAACCGCACGGAGCGGCAGAGCGTGAGCCGCCGCGCTCGCCGCGATCGCGAGCAGCGCGATCTCCGACGCGGTGTCGAAGCTCAAGCCGAAGAGAAATCCGATGACATACATCTCCGGCGCGCGCCGGACGAGCCGCAGAACTCGGCCGAAGAGGCGCGCCATTGGGCCGCCCGGACTCGTCGTCGGCGCGCCTCGCCCACCACGCATGGCGCGTAACGTGTCGCGCACGATGAGCGCGTTGAGCACCGCCATTACGAGCATGAAGGCCGACGACGTCGCAAGTCCGATCTGCCCACCGAGCGCGCGGAGCAGCGGCCACGAAGAAGCGCGCGCCGGTTCAGTCGCGCGCGCGAGCCAAAGGACGAGAAGAAGAACGACGGTGGAGTGACCGAGCGAGAAATAGAAGCCGACGCCGTTCGCGCTTCGGTTTCGCGCGAGGAGCTGTCGCGTGGTCCCGTCGATGGCAACGATGTGGTCGGCGTCGAAGCCGTGTCGCATGCCCAACGTGTACGCAACACCGGCGAAACCGACGATCATCGGCCACTGCGGCTCGGCGGCCGCCACGAGCAGCCCCGCTACGGCGTGCAAGCACGCGACGACGACGACCAAGGCGAGAACCATTTCCCAGGTACTTGTCGAGAACGGCTATGCGCGTGGGTGGTCGCGCGGCGACTGGAGGATGCACGAAGCGTGCACGACCCGTGATTTGCATCACGTCCTCGGTGGCCGGGCGCGCGTCGGCATCGCGGAGAGGGCTTGTCGGACCCCTGCCGTTCTCATTCGTGCGAGGAGCATCGAGGCGGCGATCACCGCGCCGAGGGAAAACCCCGAAAGTACGATCGTCCACGCGTCGACGCGGGCGAGATTGGGCATCACGAGCCAATACGAATCGACGTAGTGGAACGCGAGCAGCAGCGCACAAAGAACGGTTAGCGCGCCGCCGCTTCGTCTAGTCCGGCCCAATAGGAGAATGAGAAACGGAATAGCGCCGCCACTGATCAGGATCGCGAGGGCGACGCCGCCCCACGCGCCGTGCGCGCGTTCGACATACCACGTGACTTCGCGCGGGATGTCGCCGCTCCAGATGACGATGTACTGCGCGAAGCCGATGTAGGCCCAGAACAGCACGAACGTCAGGAGCAGGCTGCCGAGCGCGAGCCAACGGTTTCGCGCAACGGGATAGTCGTCCGACCTGGAGCGCGCGAGAATCGCCAGGAGCGCGAGCGCCCCGATCATCCCGCCCGCGAACCAGTAGACGCCATAGACCGTCGAGTACCATCCGACCGACAGCGACATCATCCAGTCGAACGACGCGAAGGTCATCGTGATCGCGAGCACGACGAGTCCGCCCGACGCGAATCGCGACGACCGCTTCGAGGAAAGAAGTCGCTGCCCCATCACCAGCCAGATGGCCCAATACACGACGGCTCTCGACACAACGAACCAGGGCGCGAGGTATTGCGCGCGCGCCGAGCCTGGCGGCGAAGGCGAGCTCGTGTAATTCCAAATCGCGACGGCAACCGGAACCACGCCGAGCAGCGCGAGCACCGGTAAGGAAGCCAGGATCCGCTTTGCGGGTTGCTCGAACGAAGCGAACCAGGTCGCCGTGGTGAGTTGGGCGATCATCGTCATCGCCATCGTGCCGAGCACGACGCTCAATGTCGCGACATACGCGGTGAGCAACACGGCCGCCGTCTGCCGCGCCGCCAAGACGAGCCCGGCGATCGTCACCGCAACGCATATGGTCGCGAAGGTCGCCAAGCGGTTCGAGACTCGGGCGCCAGTCATGGGTGCGGTAGCGGGAGCTGAAGGATCGTTCGGACGCTCGCGCCTGCCCTCTCCAACGAGTCGAGCGCGCGGAGACGAGCTGCTTGCGCGGAATCGGCGAAGGTTGCGAGAGTGCGCGGCGAGCTCGCGATGGTCTGCATGTACGCGAGCACTGCCGTGCGTGCGCCGGGCGGCAACTGCCAGCCGAGCGGCGGCATTCGCCCGATCCCATCCGTCACAATGGTCATGAGCGCGGCGGAGGACATACTCGACACGCGAACCGTGCGAAGCGACGGCGGCCGCCGCTCTCCGAGGTTTGGCGCGATCGGGCCGCCACCGAATCCCCCGGCCCCGTGACAAGGAGCGCACGAGATGGCGTACTGCTTCGCGCCGTTGACCGGCAGGCGTGGGGGCCCGTCATCTCGCGCGATCGTGTTCGCCGGCGGCGCCTGCATGACAGCCCCGTTGGGGAAGAATCCGCTGGCGTCATATGCGTCGTACCGCTGCTGGCGCCGCATGCGCTCGAAGTCGCGCGCTTCTCGGCGACTCGAGGTGTGCCAGCACGCGAGTGTGGCGGCCACCGCCGCCAGGCGCGCGCGCGAGAGGATGCGGCTCATCCGCGCAGACATGTCAGTCGAGCGGCGGCACGCGAACGACATGGCGCGCGCCGAGCACCGCCAGGTCGGCGGCGGTTCGACGCGCATCCACGCGGTCGTCGGTCATGTCGATCGCGACCCAGCACCGGTCGATCGACGCGCGCTCGAAGCCGTCCGCCTCGAACATCGGATGCCACGGCCGGGGCAAGCGCAACAACCAGAACAGGCCGACGAAAGCGGCGAGCGAAGCGCACAACACCGTCGCCTCGAACGTCGGGATGATGAACGCCGGCGTCGCGTGGGCCGGTCGCCCGCCGATGTTCAGCGGATACGAGACGGCGTTCGCGTACCATTGAATCCAGTAGCCGAGTACCGCGCCGGCGAGCCCGGCGAGAAAGACGACGACGGGAAGGCGCGAGGGCCGTGCGAAGAGCGGCCGTTCAACCTCGAGGATCGGGTACGGCGAGTACGCCTCGACCTTCGCATACCCGGCGCGATCCAGCTCGCGAGTGGCGCGAACGAGCGACTCCGCGTCCTCGAACTCCGCGGCGATGGCTCCGGACGGCCAGTGAGCGTCACGCATGCGGAAGACCGATCTCGCGCCCGCGATTCGCGGCCAGCTCGTGTCGCAATCGCTTGACTTCGCTGATCGCCACGAACGGCACGAAGCGAACGAACAACAGAAACAGCACGCCGAAAAAACCGATGCTGCCGAACAACAGCCCCAGATCGACCCAGGTCGGACGATAGAAGTGCCAGCTCGACGAGAGGAAATCCCGGTGGAGCGATACGACGATGATCACGAATCGCTCGAGCCACATCCCGACGAGAATCGCCAGACTGGCCGCGAACAGCACGGCCACGCTCGTTCGGCATCGCTTCCACCAGAAGACGTGCGGCGCGACGACGTTGCATGCGATCATGATCCAGTAAATCAGCGAGTATGTCCCGAACGGCCGCTCATGCAGGAACGTGAATCGCTCGTTCGGATCGCCGCTGTACCAGGCGACGAACAGCTCGACCACGTACGCGTAGGCGAGCAGCAGGCCCATCGTCAGGATGAGCTTGGCCATCGCGTTCAAGTGTCGCTCGGTGATCACGTCTTCGAGGCGGTATGCGGCGCGCAAGGGGAGCAAGAGCAGTATCACCATCGCGAACCCCGAGTAGATGGCGCCGACGACGAAATACGGCGGGAAAATCGTCGAATGCCAACCGGGCAGTTGCGCGATCGCGAAGTCGAGACTCACGACGCTGTGCACCGACACGACCAACGGCGTGGCGAGCCCGGCCAGCAGCACGAGCGCGAGCCGGTGACGCCGCCATTCGAAGCTCGACCCCCTCCATCCGAGCGCGAAGACACCGTATGCGATCCGCGCGGCCCGCGAACGCGACCAATCGCGAGCGGTCGCGAGGTCGGGCACCAGGCCGGCATACCAAAAGAGCAACGACACGGTGAAATACGTGGCGACCGCCGCGATGTCCCATGGCAGTGCGCTCTTGAAGTTGGGCCACACGCCCATCGTCGCCGGGTACGGAATCAGCCAATAGAAGAACCACGGCCGACCCAGATGCAGCAGCGGGAACAATCCCGCCTGCATCAGCGCGAAGATCGTCATCGCCTCGGCGATCCGATTGATCGACGCGCGCCAGTGCTGGTTGAGCAGCAACAAGAACGCGGAGATGAACGTCCCGGCATGTCCGATCCCGATCCACCAAACGAAGTCGGTGATCGCGAATGCCCAGGCGACCGGGATGTTGTTCCCCCACGTGCCGATGCCCTTGGCGACAGTAACCCACATGGAAACGACGAACAGCCCGGCGCCCACCAAAGAAACGATGAACAACGCCCACCAGATCGGCCCTCCACCGCGCAGAGGCGCAAGGAGCAGATCGGTCAACTGCTCGTCGGTTCCCTTGAACCGGAAGACCGGCCATTCGGGCGCGTCGGGTTCGGCTGGTCGCTGCTCCGCCGCTCGCGGTTCGACGGAGGTCGCGGTCATCCTTCGCGCGGCAGGTCGGCGTTCTGATTGCGAATGCGCGCCAGGTAGCTCACCCGGGGCTGCGTGCCAAGCTCGTGCAGCGCCGTGTAGGCGCGCGCCGCGTTCCGCGTACGCACGACCGCCGAGCCGTCTTCCGTGAGTGAACCGAAAACGATGGCGTTGGTGGGGCACGCTTGTTGACACGCCGTCCGCACTTCCGACCCGCGAAGCTGACGACCCTCGCGCCCCGCGCCGATCTCGGCCTCGCGAATTCGTTGCACGCAGAACGTGCACTTCTCCATCACGCCGCGTTCGCGGACCGTGACGTTCGGGTTCTTCGACATCAACTCCGTTTCCGAGAGGCGCGCGTTGTAGTCGAACCAGTTGAAATGGCGCACCTTGTACGGACAGTTGTTGGAGCAGAAGCGCGTCCCGACGCAGCGGTTGTACACCATCTCGTTCAGCCCGTCGGCGCTGTGAACCGTCGCCTCGACGGGGCACACGTACTCGCACGGCGCTTTTTCACAATGTTGGCAGAGCATCGGCTGGAGGAGCGCGGCGACCTCGTTTTCTCGTTCCTCGAAGTACCGGTCGATCCGCATCCAGTGCATGATTCGGCCGTTGCGCGCGTCGCCCGGGCCGACGACGGGAATGTTGTTCTCCGACTGGCAGGCGATGACGCACGCGTTGCATCCGATGCACGTCCCGAGGTCGATCGTCATCGCCCACTGGTTCGTGCCGTTGGCGAGCAGCCGTTCCGGAGGTTCCGGATACAACGAGAGGACCCGCTCCGGCCGCAGGCCGACGGTCGCGGGCGCCTTTCGGTAGTCGTCGAGCGTCGCCGCTCGGACCGGACGGCTCGCCGCGAGCGTCTCGTGCGTTTGCGCAATCACCAACGGGGTGGCGGTCCCGGTCGGCGCAATCGTCGCGCCATGCTCGACCCACGTATCGAACGTCGGCCACAGTTGATACACATTCGAGCCGACGCCTCGTGCGACCGATTCGCCGCCTGCGCGTCCGTAGCCGAAGTGCAGCGTGGCCGCGTCGTCCGCGTGGCCAGGTACGACGAGCACCGGAATCGTCAGCGAGCGGCCTTTCGCCGACAGCGTGACGACATCACCGCTCTCGAGCCGCGCACGTCTCGCGGTCGTCGGACTGATCAGCGCCGCGTTGCCCCACGCGAGCTGCGTGAGCGGCGACGGCAGCTCTTGAAGCCATGCGTTGTTCGAGAACGAGCCGTCGTGCACCTTCGGATCGGCCGAGTAGACAACGTCGATGCCGGCCCCGGCCCCGCTCTCCGCCGTGGGCGGCAAAACCGTCGCCGCGACGGCCGGGCCTGGCACCGCCGATGCCGCGGCAGGTGGGAAGGCCGTGTCGGCAACCACACCGCGACGCAGCGCGGACGTCCACGCCGCATCGGCGCCAGTCGAGACGCGGGTGTTCACCGAGGAGCGAAGAAGGGCGTACGCACCACCGTTCTCTTCAACACCGGCGATCACGGCGTACAGCTCCGGCGGCGTGATCGATTCGTAGAGAGGACTGACGAGCGGCTGCACGATCGAAAGCGTGCCGTCGTACGCTCGCGCGTCGCCCCACGACTCCAGATAGTGGGATTGCGGAACGAACCAGCGTGCGACCCGCGCGGTCTCGTTCTCGTAGAGCCCCACGTAGCCGACGTTGGGCACGCTTCGTATGAGCGACGCGAGAGCGAGAGCGGCGGGCGAAGCGTAAATCGGATTCCCTCCAACCACGATGAGCGTGTCGACCACCTTCGCGTGCAGCTCGGCGAGCAGCTCGGCGAAGGACCGGATCGGCACCGACCGGCCGATCAACGGGTTCGGAGCGTGCCACGCGAGACCCCCTGCCCCGGTCGCGCCAACGGCGCCATTCAACTGATCGACGATGCTCCGTTCTTCGGCCGACAGACGCGAGCCTCCGATGACAACGCTGCGACCGGGCCGGCTTTTCAGGTCTCTTGCGACCCCCTCAATCCACGCTGGTGCGCTCGGCCCACTCGAGTTCGCGACCTGAGCGATCAGAGCGCTCAGCACCATCGCGCGGTCTCGTGGTCGCACGGCGAATCGGTGGTCGGCCGCCGAGCCCGTCGGCGTGAAATCCGACTCGATCGCGTACAGGCGGTTCATCGCGTCGGTCGGAGCCTTCAGGCGGCGATTGTCGGCGAACTGGCGAGCGTATCGAAGGTGAAACGGACCGCTGGCCAGGAAGTCGGCGTCGACGGCAAGAATCACGTCGGCGCGAGAGACGTCGTGGTGCGGGACGAGCGGCGAGGTCGCGCGCTCCGCGACCATCGGCGCATACATGTGAACCGTCGCGCCCGGATACCGCTCCAACACCTTCGCCAGCAATTCTTCCTCGAGCGGCGACGACGTGGGCTCGATGAGAATTCTCAGTCGCTCCCCTCGAGATCCGACCCGCGCTCCCAGGCTCGACGGCGACAGTTCGGCTTGAATCTCCTTCCAGCTCGACCGTTTCTCTCCGATGCGGGCGAACTTCGCGCGATCCGGATCGTACAGTTGGAGAATCGACGCCTGCTCGATCGGGCCGCTGGCGCCGAGGCTCGCGGGATGATCGGGATTGCCTTCGATCTTCGTGGGCCGTCCCTCGTGGCTCTCGACGATCAGCCCCGTCGCGATTCCGTCGAGACACATCGCGGTCGCGTAGTGCTGACCGACGCCCGGCGTGAGCTCGGGACGATTGTCGACGTACGGCAGAATGTTTTCCGCCGGCATGCGAGTGCATCCGTCGAGTCCGGCGAGCGCGATGCTTGCACCGGCGAGCCGAAGAAACTCGCGGCGGTCGAGGCCCGCATCGCGCTCCCTGTCGTTCATCGGTGGCACGTGGAACAACTCGTGAGGCTCAATACGCCGTTCGTGTGCATCAGGCGCGCGCCGATCGAGTCGCGAGATCGCGCGGTGTGCGTTTCGAGCCAGCCCATCGTCGTGATTTCGTCGCGCGGCCGCAGGCTCGCCACCGGATTCCGATGGCAGCTGACGCACCATCCCATCGACAACGGCGTCGCTTGCGACACCTGCGCCATTTCGTCGACGCGTCCATGACACGACTCGCATCCGACGCCCTTGGCGACGTGGATCGAATGGTCGAAGTACACGAAGTCCGGCAACGCGTTCACGCGCCGCCACGGGATCGGCCGGCCCGACGCGAGACTCGCTCGCACGGGCGCGAACGTCGGAGACTCCTGGAGCGCTTTGGTGTGGCAGCCGACGCACGCCGTCGTCGGAGGAACACCGGCCGTCGCCGCGAGCTCGACCGACGCGTGGCAAAACCGGCAGTCGACGCGAAGCGAGTGCGCGTGTACGCGATGGTCGAAGGGCACCGGCTGGGCAACCATCCCCCCCTCACCGGTCGCGAATGGCGTGCGCACCCACGCCATCAGCGCCACCGGAAGTCCCACCACGAGCAGCGCAGCCACGAGCAACGATGCTCGCGCGAGGGAGTTCGTCCACCACGGAAAAAGCGCTGGCATCGTTCCGATTTTGACCTGCACCGGCGTTGCATGAATCGATCCCTCGCGTTCGTCGTCAACGAAGATTCGCCACGTAGGCCGCGAGCGCGCGCAACTCGGGCCCGCTGTACGCGTTGAGCGTCGGCATCGCCGCCCCGGGCTTGATGGCCTGCGGATCGGCGATCCATCCCTCGATCGCGCCGAAGGAGTTCGTCAGCGAGCCGGCGGCGATCGTCAGTCGACTTCCAACGTGCGTGAGATCGGGGCCGACCGGCCCACGCGCGTCGGTGCCGCGAACCGTATGACACGTCGCACACACACCCTTCGTGAACAGCTGCTGGCCCGCCGCGGCGGTCGAGTCCAGACTCGAAACACTTGGCGCGGCCTCGGCCGTTACCCAACGAGCGAACGATGCCGAATCTTCAGCGACCACCGTGATCGCCATGTGCGCGTGCTGCGCGCCGCAGTACTCCGCGCACGCGCCGGTGAACGTTCCGGCTCGGCGTGCCTCGACCCTCAGCTCGTTCGTGTCGCCAGGGAGGAGATCCATCTTCCCGGCGAGCGACGGAACCCAGAAACTGTGAATCACGTCGCTCGTCGTCAGCTTCAGGAGGACCGGGCGGCCGACGGGAACGTGGAGCTCGTTGGCCGTACGAAAACGCGTTTGAGCGGAGCCCAGGTCGTAGTCCAACTGCCACCACCACTGATGGCCGGTCACGAGGATGGTGACCGCGTTCTCTGCGGGAATTCGCTGACGCATGACGCGCACGGCGATGACCGACACGAGAGAGAGCACGACGACGGGGAGCACGAGTCCACCCCAGAGGAGCCAGCCGCGTCCGCGCTCTTCGAGACCCACGATCCCTCGCTCGCTGCCCTTTCCGCGCGCGATCGCCGCGACCATCACGACGCAAACGAGGATGAAGATCGCGGTCGACACCGCCACCATGAGCCACGAGAGGGTCGCCGTTCGCTCGGCCGCGTCGCTGGCGTGCGAGAACGTGCTGAGCGGCGTCGCGCAGCCCGCCCCGTAGAGCAACGCGGCGATCGCCGCGCACGGCAGAACGAGCCGTCCAACTCGCGAGCGTCGAAGCGTCGGTCACCTCTTCGAGTACAGGTACGCGGCGATGTCGCGAGCGGCTGCCGCTGAGAGACCGAGGTTCGGCATGGTCGTGCGCGGCGCGTACGCAGGCGGATCCTCGAGCCACGCGATCAGATTGTCCGGAGTGTTCGGCAGCACGCCGCCGACGATCGAACGGTCGCCCACGCCTTTCAGCGGCGGGCCGACCTGCCCGGCGGCGCCTTGAATTCCAGGGATGACATGACACGCGCCACAACCCGCCGCCACGATCGCCGCACGGCCGCGCGCCGCGTCGCCACCAGGCACGGTTCGCGCTTCCGCGCGGCCGCAACTCATCAGCCCGATCGCTCCGGAGGCGACCGTCAGCGCCGTCCTCGCACGGCGCGCCGGCCCGTCCAGCCATGCGACGAACAGGACACTCATCATGATCACATATACGATTCCGCCGGGAATCCACATCAGCATTCCGGCAAGCCGCTGATCCTCGAGCGGCGTCACACCCCACGTGGCGGCCGCCGTCGATTGCGACGGATAGATGACGTGGCGCGACAACGCGAAGAGCGCGCCGAGCGCGCCGGTTTGCAACGCGGTCGCAAAGATCGTGATGATTCCCAGGGCGAAGGCCGTGCGGCGGGCATCGAGCCCCGCCTTCCGGGGGCGAAGGATGCTCCACCACAGGCACACGCCCGTCCCAACCAAGCTCACGTGTTGGACGGCGTGGACGGCGTCATTCCGCAGCGAACGCTCGTAAAGCGCGGGAGCGTGCCATGCCCAGATGGCGAGAGCGTGTAGACCGCACGCGACGACAGGCAGAGACGCAAACCGCCACGCGCGACCGAGCCCCGTTCTCTCGGCGAAAACACCCAGCCACCGATCCATCGTCGGCGCCGCGAGGCGAATCGCTCGGGCGGTCGGCGCGCCGAGAACGAGGAGAGGCGGCGCAACCGTCGCCAACAGCAGGTGCTGGATCATGTGGGCGGCAAACAGGCGTTCGCTCAACGGCTCGAGCGGAGACACGAGCGCGACGGCGAGAACGAGAAAACCGGCGGAGAAGCACGCCAGCTGAGTTTTGGTCACGGCGCACGCGCGTCGAGGGCGCATCGCCCCCGCCGCGATCGCGTACGCAACGCCGAGAGCCGCGGCGGCAACCGTGGGCGCACCGTCGTCAAACCAGCCAGGCCAGCGCGCGACCTCCAAGAGCATTGTCATGTCACGACCAGCGCGGCGAGAGATACAGCGACGTCACGATCACCAGCCAAACGCCATCCACGAAATGCCAGTACCACGAGGCGTTGCTGATGGCGAGCGACTTCGGCGGGTGAGCGGTGTTTCGCACCTCTCGCAGCAGCGCCCACAACAGGAACAGAAGACCAAATGCCACGTGCACGCCGTGCAATCCGGTAATCGTGTAGAAGAGCGAGGCGTACGAGTTCTGCGAGGGGCGCAGGCGCTCGAGTTTGTCGGCGTACTCCACGCCCTGGAGCACGAGAAAAGCCGTACCGAGCGCGATGGTGAGCAGAACTCCGACCCGGTAGCGCAGCCGCCGTCTCGCCGCGAATCCACGCTCCGCGATCACCAGCACCCCACTGCTCGAGAGCAGCAATGCCGTCATTACCGCCGGAATGGGAAGCGACGGCTTCTCGACCCCAGCGGGCGGCCACGCGGGATTTCGTAGGGCGAGATAGAAGTAGCTGCTGACCAGACAGGCGAAGAGGGTCCCTTCGTTGATGAGGAAGAGGGTCATCCCCCACCGGCCGACCTCCGCGCTTCCGCGCCGCCCCGAAGTCGAACCGTTCGTCCATGCGACGCTCGTCATGCTTCCGCGGCTGCCGGGGTGTGGGCGCTCGCCGGCCACATCCAGCGGGCAAGGCACAACAGCGTCGTCACGAAGCCGGCGGCCGCAAGCACGTCGATACGCGCCAGCAACGCGGCGAACGCGACCAGCATCGCGACGGCGATCGCCACGCTCCACACGTTGTCTTCTGGGAGCGCGATCGGAGCCACCGGCTCGCCGTCTACTGCCGTCGTCAGCGGCGAAAGGCGCGCGCCGTCGAGTGACGGGCCTACGGAGTACGCACCGTCCCAAAGCGGATGGCGCGAGTCGACCAGAGGAACGTGAGCGAAGTTGAACGGCCGCGGCGGCGACGTGGTGAGCCATTCCAACGACGCCGCTCCCCACGGATTCGCGCCGGCCGCCGGCCCATGCGAGCGGCAGCGATACAAACTCCAAAGCCCGATCGCGATCCCGATCGCCAGCAAATAGGCACCGACGGTCGAGATGAGGTTGAGTCCCGCGAGACCGCTCGACGCCGCGTACGTGTAGACACGCCGCGGCATTCCGAGCAGCCCGCTCATGTGCATCGGAAAAAACCCGACGTTGAATCCGACGAACATGAGCCAGAACGCGAGTTTGCTCACCGCCTCGTTGGGCATGTGGCCGTACGCTTTCGGCGCCCAGTAGTACGCTCCGGCGAACAACCCAAAGACGCTTCCGCCGAGCAACACGTAGTGAATGTGCGCGACGATGAAGTAGGTGTCCGTCGCCTGCCAATCGAACGGAATCGCGGCGGTCATCACGCCGCTCACGCCGCCGATGACGAACTGGACGATGAACGCCAGCGCGAAAAGCATCGGAGTCGCGAGAACGACGCGTCCGTACCACATCGTCGCCAGCCACGCGAAGATCGTGACCGCGCTCGGAATCGAGATGAGCATGCTCGCACCGCCGAAGAAGCTCATCTCGAGCTGAGGCAGCCCGGTCGCGAACATGTGATGCACCCACACGCCAAAGCCGATCGCCCCGGTGGCCACGGTCGACAGTGCGACGTACGTGTGTCCGGTGATGGGCCGGCGGCAGAAGGTCGGAATGACCATCGACAACATCCCGGTCGCCGGCAGAAACACGATGTAGACCCAGGGATGCGCAAAGACCCAGAAGAGATGCTGCCAGAGGAGCGCGCTGCCTCCGCGCGCCGCGTCAAAGAACGCGAAGTGCCATTGTCGCTCGAGCTCCAAGAAGCCGAGCGCGACGGTAAAGGCGGGCATCGAGAACACGACGGCGAACGACACCGTCAACGAGCTCCAGAGAAAGAGCGGCATGGTCGACAGCGACATGCCGGGCGCGCGCAGCTTGAGAATGGTGACGATCGAGTTGAACGCACCCGCCGTCGTCGACGTGCCGAGGAACAGGAGCCCGAGAACGTAGAAATCGATGTTCCGTCCCGGGTCGTGAACCGCGTCGGCCAGCGGCGTGTAGTTGAACCAGCCGGCGTTGGGCGCCTGGCCGATCGCGAAGCTCGCGTACATGAAGACGCCGGCGAGCAGAAACGCGTAGTAGCTAAACGCATTCAGCCGGGGAAACGCCAACTCGCGCGCCCCGATCATGAGCGGCGTCAAGTAGAAGCTGAACCCCGACAGCACCGGCTGGATGAAGAGGAACATCATCGTCACGCCGTGCATCGTCATCAGCTGGTTGTACGCGTTTGGCGAGATCAGCGTGTTGTCCGGCCGCGCCAGCTGCAGACGGATCAGCAGTGCCTCGATGCCACCGAGCACAAAAAAAACGAACGCGGTGTAGACGTATCGTTTGCCGAGCGTCTTGTGATCGACCGTCGCGATCCGGGCGACCCACGTGTCGGGCGTCTCCCACAGCGCCGTCAATCTGGTGCTCAACGCGGGGTCGCCGCGGCCGATATCGTCGGCTGCCGATGACACCGGGCGCAGTCCGCTCACGCCGCCGTCGCTTGCCAGCACGTCTAGCCTATTGCTCGAGTTCGCCGCGCGAAAACTCCGGGCAATGTGAGACTGCATCACATGTGCCCCCAAGCCGAGCCAATCGCTCAGGCGGCTCGAATCAACTTGTCGCTGCGTCGACGATCGCGTGCCCGCGTCGCGAGGAGCGCCAAACCGAAAATCGTCGCGAGCACCGCCTGCGCCACCAGGCTCGGCCACGCCGCGCCGGGGAGTTGATGCGTCACGATGCCGGCGCCGCGCAACGCGAACCCGGCAACATGTACGAACAGGTTCGCGATCAGTATCGTGCGCAACATCTTCCCTTCGGCATTTCGACCCAACCAGTCCAGCACGGCAAATCCGAACACGAGGATCGACATATCCCGAGCAACGAGAATTCCGTCGCCGTGCGGCTCGAGGCCGAGACCGCGGAGGATTCCGTCGGGTGACGTGAGGAGCATCGCCCCGAACAGCAGCGCGCACGCGGCGCCGATGACGAGAGCTGTCTTTGGTTTCACCGCCCATCCAGGGTAAGGTTCGCCCGCCGCCGGCTAGTCAATGCAGTGCTCGCGCCAAACACCTCACGCGGTCCATCACGCCGCAACGCTTCTTACTCAGGGCATGCTGATTGCGGCGCGAAGCAGATCTGCCCATCGCTCGGCGCAATCGGCGTCGAGCACTTTCCCCACGCACGTCCCTCCCCGAGCACTCGGGGCACAAGGGAGAATCCAATGGCCGACGATCGAGACTACACACGGGATGAAAATCCGCACCAAGGGGCGAGCCACAGCTTCGGCAAGAACATCGGCACCGGTGACCGCGAACGGTCTATTTCGACCGAACGCGAAACCCGCGGTCAAGCCGCGACGCGGGCGCCCGCGGCTGAATCCGCGAACGCCCCGGTTCGCGGACCGCGCTCCGGAGCATTCACCTTGATGCGGCGCATGGCCGACGACATGGATCGCTTGTTCGAGAACTTCGGGCTCGGACGCGCGTTCGGTCTCGGGGCATCCGCGGGACCATGGCGAGGGTTTCTCGACGAAGACCAGTCGGCGTGGGCGCCGCAGGTCGAGACCTTCCGCCGCGGCGACAAGCTCGTCGTGCGCGCCGACCTTCCAGGTCTCAAGAAAGAGGACGTGAAGGCGGAGATCGAGAACGGCGTGCTCGCGATCTCGGGGCATCGCCATTCCGAACGAGAAGAAAACCGCGACGATTTCTATCGCAGCGAGCGGAACTACGGCTCGTTCTATCGGGCCATCCCGCTCCCCGAAGGCATCGAGTCCGACAATTGCGAGGCGAGCTTCAAGGACGGCGTTCTCGAGATCACGCTGCCGGCGCCCAAACTCGACGAGCGTCGTGCGCGCCAGATCCAGATTCGCTGACGTCGGACGCCGCCGAACCAACGGAGGGACAATGCCGGAACGTGAAACGATCGAGCGCGCACACGAGGACAAAGCCGAGGGCAAATCACCCTCGACGCAGGCCGGCGAGTTCGTGCGCGAGGAGATGCATCACATTCGCGAGGGCAAGCACGGCGCCCGGTCGACGAAGCAGGCGATCGCCATCGGACTGTCGAAGGCGCGACGCTCGGGCGTCAAGCTCCAGCCGAGCAAGAGCAGCTCGTCACGCACGCGCACGAAGGCGAAGCGCGACCTCGCCAAGGGAAAGTCGCGACGCCGAAAGACGTCGCGCAAGCGGTCGCGCGCCGTTGAGGGCGCGCTGCGCCGCGAAGGGCACAGCGCCGCGAGCCGAAAGTCGCTCAGCAGCCAGGCGCGCTCCAGCGCACGTCGGCGAGGCGCGTCGGCGCGCTCGGCGGCCGCGCGGAAGGCCGTTCGCACCAAGGGCGCTCGCGCACGGTCTGCCGCCGCCAAGAAGGCCGCTCGCACTCGCGCCCGGCAGTCGCGCTGATCGGCGTGTTCGCCGTTAGTCGCGGCCAAACGCGTGCTTGAGCTCCGCTTTCGCGCTCTCGAGCACGCGTCGCCGCGTCGGCGACAGGTTTTTTCCCGCGCGGTTGACGTAAAAGGTCAACATCGACATCGCCGATCGATACGGTTCGCTCCTGCGTCGCCGGCTGTGCTCGGCCGACCGCTTGAGCGATCTCGCGATACGCTTCGGGTCATCCCATGTGAATACGTCGCGATCCAGATCGAGCGCGTTGCTCTCGCGCGTCACGCGTGCCGACCACCGCCGCGTCCGTTTCGGTTTGGCCGCGCCCGCGCGTCGATGGTTCTTCGTATTCGTCGTCACGACTCGCCTTCCCTCCCGCCGCATGACGACCGTCTTTTCTTCAACTCGCGCGCCGTGCCGGTCGCGAACGCCTTGCTCGTCGTTCGACTCTTTGAACCTGGGTACCTTCGCTCGATGTCGCTCTCGCGCGCCCGCCCTCTCGACTCGTGGACTTTGACGTCGCTGTAATCGGCGCCGGCGCGTCGGGGCTCGCCGCCGCCTCCACGCTTCGGCGGGAGGGCTGTCGCGTCGTCGTGCTCGAGGCGCGCGCCCGTCTCGGCGGCCGCATCTTCACGCAGCACCAGTCGGATCTCGAGGTCCCGATCGAGCTCGGCGCGGAATTCATTCATGGCGAGGCCGATCCGATCCGTCGGGTCGCGTCAGAGCATCATCTGCCGACACTCGACATCGCGCCCCACCGTCTGACGCGCGCCGGCAAAGAGCTCGCGGTCATGGCCGACTTCTGGTCGACCATCGACCGCGTGATGCGGCGGCTCGATCCTGATCGAGACCAGGATCGCTCGTTCGCCGACGCCCTTGCGGCGAATCGCTCGTTGAAGCCTAGAGACCGTCAACGAGCGAAGCTGTTCGTCGAAGGCTTTCACGCCGCCGATACGACCGTGATCAGCGAAAAGGCCCTCGCCGACGGCGGTTGGCCCCAAGGCGATCGCCGCGAGATGCGCATGGGACGTGTCGTCGGCGGCTACGACACCTTGATCGAGCGTCTCGCCGATCAAGTGCGCGCCGATGTTCGATTCGAGACGCTCGCCGAGCGCATCGTGTGGCGCGATCGCCGCGTCGAGGTCGAGTGTCGCGACGTCGCCGGGGCGCCCAGCGGAAGCGTGACGGCGCAGGCGGTCGTGGTCACCGCCACGCCGGGAGTTCTGTCCGCACGGGACGGCGCGCCGGGAGCCATTCGGTTCGACCCGCCGCTGCCGTCGGCGATTCTGCGCGCACTGAGTCTCACCGCGATGGGGACCGTCGTGAAACTCGTATTCAGATTCAAGCGAGCGTTCTGGCGGGACGAGAAGCTCGCCGAGCGTCTCGGCCTGCCGGATCTCGACACCACATCGTTCCTTCAGACACGAGAACGTGTTGCTTTCCCGGTCTGGTGGACGTCGTACCCGATCGCGTCGCCCACCATGGTAGGTTGGGTCGGTGGACCGCCCGCTGCCGAGTTCTCCCGCCTACCTCGTGGTGAGCTCGAGAGCCTCGCCATCGCGTCGATAGCGACGGTTCTCGGAATGAAGCCCGCGGCGATACGGCGCGAGGTTGCCGCGGTTTTCTACCACGACTGGATCAACGATCCGTTCTCGCGCGGCGTGTACTCGTACTCACGCGTCGGCGGGGCGACGGCGTGTGAGACGCTCAGCCGTCCGATCCGCGACACGATCTGGTTCGCCGGTGAGGCCGCCGATCGCCTCGGCCGCACCGGAACCGTTCACGGCGCGATCGACTCCGGCTGGCGAGCCGCCGCCGCGATTCTGCGGCGGCGCTGACCACCCCGGACGAACTCGTGTCAGATCGGGCGCCGGCCCTGAATGACGCGAAGCAGAACCGCGATGACGGCGATGACGAGCAGTAGATGGATTAGCCCGCCGCCGACGTGAAACGCGAGGAAGCCGAGGGCCCACAGAACGATGAGTACGACCGCGAGTGTGTACAGCATCCGAGTATCCTCTGTCGAAGTCGCTGCATCGAAAGGCAACTGTCGTACCCAACCGTTGACTGGCAAGCGACCGCGGCCGTCGTCGACCGCATGGGTCCGCGGCTTGCCGCCTCTTGGATGTTCGTCAACGCATCGAGGAGTCGAGTGGCCACGACGATCGAATCAACCGGTACGGCGAACGACTTCATTCCCGCTCGGCCGACGCTTCCCAAGATGCGCGCCGCGGTGCAGGAGTGTCGCGGCTGTACGCTCTACGCGAACGCGACGCAGGCGGTCTTTGGCGAGGGGCCGAAGACCGCGAAGCTCGTCGTCATTGGGGAACAACCCGGCGATGCGGAAGATCGCGCGGGGCATCCGTTCGTCGGACCCTCGGGGCGCTTGCTCGATCGCGCGTTCGAGTCCGCCGGCATCGATCGCAGCGAGATCTACGTGACGAACGCCGTCAAGCATTTCAAATGGGCAAAGGACCGCCGCACGGTGAGACGCTTGCACAAGACGCCGAGTGCCGGCGAAGTCCGCGCTTGCCGTCCGTGGATGCTGGCCGAGCTGACACTGATTCGTCCGCAGGCGATTCTCTGCCTCGGCGCGACGGCGGCGAAGGCGGTGTTCGGTCCGGCGTTCAGCGTGATGAAGCACCGGGGAAAGCCGCTCGAGTCCGAGCTCGCGCCCGTCGCCTTCGCGACGGTGCATCCTTCCGCCGTGCTGCGGGCCCCCGAAAACGAACGGGCCGGCGCCGAGCGTAAATTTTTCGCGGACGTCGCACGAGTCGCCCGACGCATGCGCTGAGTGGACGGGAGGCCGGGCGGCGGACATACTCCTCCTCGCTTGCCTTCCTTTCTCGTCGTTCAAACGAGCTTTCTCGGTGACATGATTCTCACCACTCCGCTCCTCGCCCGCTTGGCGAAGGAGGGAGCGGTGGACGTCGTGTGCACGCCGGCGGCGGGCGCGGTGTTGCCGAATCATCCCGCGGTTCGCGAGGTGATCATTTACGACAAGCGCGGCAAGGATCGAGGCGTGGTCGGAATGGCGGGACTCGCGAGCCGCCTCCGAGCCCGTCGATACGCCGCGGCATTCCTCGCTCAGGGCTCGGTGCGCAGCGGCGCGCTCACGTTGTTGGCGGGGATCCGCGAGCGAATCGGATTCTCGACGTCGGCTGGACGCGCGTTCTACACCACGCGCGTCGTGTCCCCCGAAGGCGAGCACCACGCCTCTCGACTGCTCTCGCTCGCTGATCGCGGCGCGCGCGCGGGCGATGCAGAACGCGCACGCCCGCGTCCGACGCTCTTTCCCGGCGAAGCCGAGCGAGCCGCCGCCGACGCGTTGCTCCACGACGTCACGGCGGGCGTGCCGATCGTCGCACTCGCCCCGGGGAGCATCTGGGCCACGAAGCGGTGGCCCTACTACGCCGACCTCGCGCGAGCTCTGGTCGCCGAAGCCCGGATCGTAGTCATCGGCGGCGAAGCCGATCGTCCGCTGTCCGACGAAATCGCCGACGCGACCGGCGGACGATCGATCGACGCCACGGGGCGGCTTTCCCTGCTCGCGTCGGCCGAGGTCATCGGACGCGCTCGAGTGCTGGTGACGAACGACTCGGCACCGCTCCATCTGGCGTCGGGAATGAACACTCCGACCGTCGCCGTCTTCGGACCGACCGTTCCAGCCTTCGGCTTCGGCCCGCTGGCCGACCGCTCCGCCGTGGCGGAATTCGTGGGGCTCGAGTGTCGCCCTTGCGACCGGCACGGTCCAAGGCGCTGCCCCCTCGGACATTGGCGCTGTATGCGCGAGATTACTGCCGGCGACGTGGCCGCCCTCACGCGCGCCTTCCTCGTTTCCACACCCCGGAGCTCCTGATTCATGGCGACCAAGTCGTCGGCCACGAAGAAGCAGCAGCAATACATCATCGGCGTGGACCTCGGCGGCACGAACATCGTGGTCGGCGCGATGTCGGCCGACGGCAAGCAGCACTACGCCATGCGCTCCATCCCGACGAGTGCCGAATCCGGGGCTGAAACCGTGGCCGATCGCATCGTCGGCCTAATCGAGGACGTCATCAACGCGACGATGGCGGAAACCGGCGCCTCGCGCGACGACTTCATCGGCGTCGGCATCGGCGCGCCCGGTCCGCTCGACCGCGAGAAGGGCATCGTCATCGTGGCGCCGAACCTCGGCTGGCGGAACTTCCCACTCCGCGACCGCATCGCCGAACGGCTCAATCTCCCCGCCACGCTCGACAACGACGCGAACTGCGCCACGGTCGGCGAATGGTGGCAGGGCGCAGCGCAGGGTGCGACCAACGTCATCGGCATGACGATCGGCACGGGCATCGGCGGCGGGTTGATCATCGACGGAAAGCTCTTTCACGGATCGTCCGACGTCGCCGGCGAGATCGGCCACACGACCATCGACCTCAACGGCCGCCACTGCAAATGCGGCAACTATGGATGTCTCGAGGCCTACGCCTCCGGTCCGGCCATAGCCACTCGCGCACGCGAGGTCCTCGTGCGTGAGGAGACCGCGTCGATGCTCCCGTCGATGGTGGATGGGAAGCTCGAGTCCATTACGGCTGAGACGGTGTACAAGGCCGCGCAACAGGGCGACGCCGTCGCGAACGAGATCGTCCGCGACACCGCGCGCTATCTCGGAGCCGGAATCGCCAATCTCCTCAACATCGTGAACGCGGACGTGGTGGTGGTCGCAGGCGGAGTCACCCAGGCGGGGGACACGCTGTTCATGCCGATGCGCGCCGAGGTCCGCCGGCGTGCCTTCCGCCCCGCGGTCGACGCGGCACGGATCGTCCCGGGCGCCCTTCCGGGGACCGCCGGTGTGGTCGGGGCGGTCGCGACGTTCAAGATGCAGCACCTCGGCGGTTTGTAGGCGAGTCCGCTAGGATTGGGTGGACCGGTGGACCGGTGGACCGGCCTCGCAGCTGAGCCCTCTCGGAGTCGGCAGTTTCGCCGTTCGGCAGTTTCGCGGTTCGGCACCTTCGCAGTCTCGGTGTTCGGCAGTCTCGGAGTTTGGCAGTTTCGGAGTTTTGGCAGTTTCGGAGTTCGGCCTCTTCGCCTTTCGTCTTTCTAAATGTCCGCTCCTTCCACGTCCGACCTCGACTACCGCCCGTCCTACGGGGCCGCCCTCGGCGTCTCGTTGGGCGCGCTGCTTCTGTATCTCATCACGCTGTCGCCCTCTACGGCGATGTGGGATACGAGCGAATACATCGCGGCGGCGTACACGTTCGGGCTTCCCCACCCTCCGGGAAATCCGCTGTTCGTGATCTTGGGCCGGACCTTCTCGATCCTGCCGATCGCATCCACGGTCGCGGTTCGGATCAACATTCTTGCGGCGATCTGTAGCGCGGCGTCGGCCGGCATGTGGTTCCTCGTCACCGAGCGGATTCTGGTGGGGTGGTTCCCGGCGCGCTGGCAGCGAATCGTCGGTGGCGTGCTCGGCGCGCTGCTCGGCGCGACGGCGTTCACGGTCTGGAATCAGTCGGTCGTCAACGAGAAGGTCTACACCGTGTCGCTCGTCGGCATCGCGGTGATTTCGTGGTTGATGATTCGCTGGTCCGATGACCCCGACGGTCCCAAGGCCGACAGGATTCTCGTGCTCGTCGCGTATATCTGCGGTCTCGGCTACGCGAACCACATGGCCGGCATGCTCGCGGCGCCGGCGGTCGGCATCGCCGTGCTCATCCGCCGACCGACGACGATCACCCGATGGAGATTGCTCCTCGCCTGCTTCGGCGCGGTCGTCCTTGGACTCACTCCATTTGCGACGCAGCCGATTCGCGCGGCGTACTTCCCGGCGATCAACGAAGGAGAACCGACCGCGTGCCGCACGCACCTCGCGGCATCGTGCACGTTCTCCAAGGGGACGCTCGACGCGTTCGAGTACAACTTCAACCGCGGCCAGTACGGTAAGCCGGACTTGAGCGACCGCCAGGCGTCATTCGGCGAACAGGTCGCGATGTGGTGGCTCTACTTCAAGTGGCAGTGGATCCGCGACGCGCACGGCGACCACCCGTTCTCGCAGGCGCTGCTCGCCGCCGGCGCGCTCGTCCTCGGAGTCTTCGGCGGATGGGTGCACTTCAAACGTGACCAGCGGAGCTTCTGGTATTTCGGCTCGCTGATGTTCACGATGACGCTGTTGTTGATATTCTATTTGAACTTCAAGCTGGGCGCGTCGCAGGATCCGTCGTCGCCGGCGCCGCACGAGGTGCGCGACCGAGACTACTTCTTCCTCTGGAGCTTCTCGGCGTGGGGCGTGTGGGCCGCGCTCGGTCTGCTGTACGTCTGGGAATCGATCGCCTCGCTGCTCGGCACCGAGACGGTCAAGGTGGGACGCGAAGCCATCGTGATGCCCACGCAAAAGAGTTGGCAACTCAGCTCGCCGGTGCTCGCGCTGGCGCTGATCCCGCTTTTCGGGAACTGGCACTGGGCGTCGCGCGCCGGACATCGCGACACGCGCGACTTCGCCGCAGACATGCTCAATTCGGTCGAGCCGTACGGCGTGCTCGTCACCGTCGGCGACAACGACACCTTCCCTCTGTGGTACGCGCAGGAAGTCGAAGGCATTCGGCGAGACGTCATCGTCGCCAACACCTCGTTGCTCAACACCGACTGGTACGTCCGCCAGATCATTCGCCGTCCGATCTTCGAGTACGACGCCGCGAAGGGTCCGGCGATCTACAAAGACCGGCAGTGGCCCAAGCCGACGCGCTCGCCACTCAACATGACGATGCTGGACGCCGACTCCGTGCCGGCGTACTACCCGCTCAACGCGCCGATGAACTTCACCGCGGGTCCGCTCAAGGCGACGATCGACCCGCGGAATCTCGACCACGGCGTCCTGCAGCGCGCGGATCTCTTCGTGCTCCGCATGATCCAAGACTCGTGGCCCAACCGCCCGATCTATTTCGCACGGACGTCGGGGAGCTACGCCAAACAGCTTGGCCTGGGCGACAACGTGCTCACTCAGGGGCTCGCGGCCAAGCTCTTCATGCCGCCGAGCGCCACGCCGAAGGATTCGGTCTACTTGCAGGGAGACGGCTGGCTCGACGTGGCTACCAGCTATGCGCTCTGGACGCAGACGTTCGTCGGACCGCGCTCGGTGCTGAACACCGGCGACTGGATCGACCGTCCTTCCGTCGGCATTCCGTATCTCTACGTCGCGACGGGCATCGAGCTAGCCGAAGCGCTCAAGATGCAAGGCAGAACCGCGCAGGCGAAGGGCGTCTTCAACACGTCGCGCGAAGTCGCGCAGGCGGTTCGCCTCGAGGACTTGCTGCGCGGCGCGGAGGCAGAGTTCAACCAGCCGACCGACACCGGCGCGGCGACGCCGCTCCCTGGCGCCATCCCCACGGCTCCGTCACAAGACTCGGCGGCGAAGCCGAGGCCGGGGACCACCAAGCCCGCGGCGACGAAGCCGCCGGCGGCAAAGGCCCCGGCGAAAAAGCCCTAGTCGCGCCGCGGAGGTCGCAAGACTTCCCGGCGCGTCGTGATCAGGCCGATGCGGTTGGCGTCCACGGCGACGCCAAGCCCCGGCGTTTCCAGCGGCACGCGGACCATGCCGTTCGCGTCCATCGTCCACTCGGGCGACACGATGTCCGTCGCCCAGTAGCGCGAGCTGGGACTCAGATCGCCGGGAAGCGAGAAGTTGGGGAGCGACGCGAGCGCGACGTTGTACGCTCGCCCCACGCCGCTCTCCAACATGCCGCCGCACCACACCGGAATTCCCGCTTCGGCGCAGACGTCGTGAATGGCCTTCGACGCCGCGAGTCCTCCGACGCGCCCCGGTTTGATGTTGACGATCCGGCCGCTGCGAAGCGCGATCATGTCGCGCGCGCGCTTCACGTCGGTGATCGATTCGTCGAGACAGATCGGCGTGTGCATTCGCCGCTGGAGCGCGGCGAGATCCAGCAGATCGTCCGCGCCGAGCGGCTGCTCGAGCATGATGAGACCGTACTCGTCGAGCCGCGTGAGGTGCGTGCCGTCGTCGATCGTGTACGCGGCGTTGGCGTCGGCCATCAGCTCGATGTCGGGACCGACGGCCTTGCGCACCGCGCGGACGAACTCGATGTCCCGCCCCGGCTCGATCTTGAGCTTGACCTTTTGGTATCCGGCGCCGACGGCGGCCTGCGCGCGCTCGACCAACGCGGCGGGCGATTCCTGAAGCCCGAGCGAGATGCCGGTCGGCACTTCCGTACGCGTTCCGCCGAGCAAGGTCGCCAGCGGCAGCTTTCGCATCACCGCCTCGAGACCCCAGCATCCCATCTCGATCGCGGCCTTCGCCATGTTGTGCCCGCGCACGTTCGCCGCGAGCTCGAACTGTGCGTGCGACGCGTCGACGAGCGGGCGGCCGAGCACGCGAGGCGCCAGCCATTTGCTGATCGCGAGCCACGCGGTGTCGATCGTCTCCGAGGTGTAGTTCGGCAGCGCCGAGGCGACGCACTCGGACCAGACGCGGGCGCCGCTCTCGTCGACCAGCTCGAGCAGAAGGATGCGCCGCGTCGACTCGACGCCCGACGAGATGCGAAATGGTTCCTTGAGCGCGAGATGGATCTCGCGCATGGTGATTCGCTCGAGACAAATCATCGGTTGAAAGTCGACAAGCCGGGGAGGGTTACTTGCCGGAACCGCGCGAGGGATGGACGACCGGCGAAAAGGCGACGCCGTCGGACCAATTGCCGGTCGCCGCGAGCGCAATGATCGCGCCATGCTCGAGGTCGATCGTGGCGACCCGGTTGCGCCCCTGAAGGGTGACGAACGCCCACCGGCTGTCCCTCGAAATGGTGACACCCTCCGGCGCGGGCGATCCTGCCACCTCGGTCGTCGCGACGAGACTGTCCGCGGCGACGGCAATGTCGAACCGCTGCCGCCGCGTCGCGGCGTCGAACACGCGCACGCGCGCTTTGATTGGATCGGTGACCACCGCCGTCAGTCCGTCGGGCGAGATGGCCATACGGTACGGCAGCCCGAACCCGCGCAGCGTGTCGACCACCGTCGCGCTGCGCAGATCCACGACGAGCACCACGCTGTCGCGATTGCTCCCCGCCCACGCAAACGATCCATCCGGCGAAATCGCGACCCCCTCGGGCTGCGCAGCAACGCGAATCACGCGGCCGCTGTCCGTCGCGAGCGGATCGAGCACCGTGATCGTGCCGTCGCTGATGTTGCCCATCACGAGGCGGTCGCCACGTTCGCTCAGTCCCAGCATATGTGTGCCGCGGCCGGAGCTCGGCCGCGTCGTGACGACTGTTCCGCGCCTGAGATCGACGAGCAGAACGGCCCGGCTCACCTCCGACGTAACCGCGAGCAGCGTGTCGCCGGGGAGAAAGACCATCCCGTGCGGGCGCTGGTGATCGCGAAGATCGATCGTGCGAATCGTGTCGAGCCTCTCGACGTCGACGAGGGTGAGCGAGTTTCCGGGCTTCCCTCGCACGCCGTAGTTGCTCACCACGGCCCGTCGCCCATCGTGCGACACGGCGACCTCGTGCGGCCCCTCGCCGGTCGCGAGCGTGGCGAGCCTGCGGCCGCTCTCCGCGTCCACGAGCATCGTCGTGTTGTCGTTCATGTTGCTGACGATGACCGTGCCGCGCGGCCGCTCCTGGCTTCGCGCGGTCGATGCGGCAATCGCGACTCCGACGACGATTTGAATCGCTCTGTGCGTCATCCTGGCTCCTCGGCTTGCTGACAATCTATGTGCGGGGCGGGACCTGTTCGCCGTGACGCGGTGTACGGGATCGATGTCCGACGGTCGCCTGTCCACCGCTTTCGCGCTCGTCCCGCTCCGACGATCTTTGATACCGGGAGGGCTGGCAGAATGGCTAATGCACCGGTCTTGAAAACCGGCGTCCGAAAGGACTTGGGGGTTCGAATCCCTCGCCCTCCGTTCCCGGTGCATACCGCCGAGCGTCGCACGTACCCGTTCGACTTTCCGCGACGTTCCCCGCGATGGACCGAGATCGGAGCGTCCGGCATTGCCACGGCCGTGCTGTTTCTCGCCGCGCTGGTCTCCATGACCTCGGTGTCGGACAGAGCCCGGTTCCGTTCGGGGCTCGACGACGGCCGCACGCAGACGCGGGTGACCTTTTTCCCACCGCCCGCGCCCTTGCCCCCCGCGCCGCGGCCGAAAGAGACGCCCGTCCAGCCTCGAACGGCTCCTCGACCGACACCCGTTCCACCGACGGCCGCGCCGGTCCTGCCCGCCGTTCCGACGGCCCCGCCGCGAACCGACACCGCCAGTGTGCCGACGCTGCCCACCGCGCCGCCGACAAACGTCACGCCTCCGAGTGATCGCGTCGAGTTTCGCCCCAGTGCCGGCGGGTCAGGCCTCGGCGCGCCCGCGGCCCCCGCCGGCCTCACTGAGAAATCGCGAGCCGCGCGAGGGGCGTCGACCATGACGTCGCGCGACTCGTCGCTCGCCGCGTGGGCCGCCGCCGCTCACGAGGCTCAGCGCTGGAGCACGATGAGCGACGACATGAAGAAATCGATCGCGGAAAGCAAAAAGGACGGCGTCAAGCTCGCGCAGCGAGTCGGCACAGCGGGGAATTCGGCCGACATCCACGTGATGCAGGGCGAGGGCAAGGACGGCGTCGGTGCCGTCGGCGGAGGCGGAGGATCGTTGGGGAGCATCAGCCTTCCCCTCTTTTCTCGCGGCAAGTCGCGCGAGCAACGCATGCGCGATTCGGTGATCGACGCCGAAATCCGCGCCGGACTCGCTCGATCCGCGGCGATCATCAAAGCGAGACGCGACTCCGTGCTCGCGGACTCGATTCGGGCGGATTCGCTCCGCAAAGTGGCACAGCTGCGCAAGCCATAGCAGTGACTGCCGCCCGCGGCGGCTCGTCCTTGCTGTATGGCGGCCTTTAGAAAAGTCTCTTGCCTGCTCTGGCAAGCGATGCTCGCCCTGGTGATTCCGGTCACGCTGTCGTCGCAACAAACTGATACACGTTTGTCGGCACGCGTGCGCGACGGGCGAATCGTTCGCTCGACCGCGGACGGCGAGGTGGTCCGGTTCGACACCCTCACGGTCGTCGCCGGGCCGGGAATTCGCGGGCAGATCGGCGCGCAGGAGATCCGGCCGGGCGCCACGTCGAGCGACGACATTCGCACGCTCACCGTCGTGTGGCCCCGAGGCAAGCGCCTGCCCTACGCGATCGTGGCCGACGCGGGTTACCAGAATCCGATCGTCCTGCTCGACGATGACTCGATCGGCGTGAAAGGCACGGTCAACCTCACGCGCAGTCGTTCACTCGCCATCGCCGCCGACCGCGCGATCGGCGTGCGCAGCGCCAATCGACAGCTGTACGAGCTATTGCGCCGCCAGCTGACCGCGGCCGATCCGCTTTCCGCTCACGTCGACGTCGAGTGCGAGACGGCGCGGCTCCGGAAAGCGTTCCCCGATTCCGGCGAGACGCTCATTGACGCCGCCGAGCAGCGCGCGATCGACCCGATGCGCGACGCGAAAGCGTTGCGGCGCCTCGACAAAGCGCTGAGCGGACACGCCTTCGAAGGCTGCCGCGCGGACAGGAAGACCTACCAGAAGAAATCGTAGCCCTGTCTACGGACTACGCCGCGTCCAAATCACCAGAACGCCGCACGTCGAGTTGAGGCGCGTGTACTCCGCCGGCGTTTGCGCTGGCGTCGCGTAGTACTCGATCGCCTCGATCTGACTCGGCGGAATCGAGTTCACGTCGAAGAGCGGCTCCGAGTCGCGCCCTTGGTAAATGGGCGTCCGGTCCAGATACACCTGCGCGTAGCAGCTCTGATGCGCACCAAGCGTCTTGTCCTGCGCATCCGGATTGACGAGGCGCAAGCCATGCGCGCCGGTGATCCAAGCGCGTCCGCCCTGTCCCCGCACCATCGAGAGACCGTTGAAGGACTGCAGAACCGACGACGTCGACGGTCCGCCCTCCAGCTTCGCGAGGTCGGCGCGAGTCAAAAAATGACCGAGCCCGAGACGGCGATTGTCTTCGAAACTCGCCATCCCTTTGTCGACCGCCGCTTCGTTGACAATCACCGAATCCAGCGTCACCGCGCGCGTCAGCTCGAATCGGCGTTGCAACGTGCGTCCGATCGGGAACGCGAGATTCGTATCGATCGCGCGATAACCGATGCGGCGCACGAACACGCGCTGAGATCCCGCCGGAAGCCCGTCGATCCGGAATCCACCGGCGGCGTCGGTCAACGTGCTCTTCGACAATTCCGGTACGACGACGTTGGCCGCCACGATCGGCCGGCCAGCCGAGTCGACGACGGTTCCGGCCAAGGTCGCGAAGTCGGTGACCGCGTTCCGCGCAAGCGTGAGCTCGGCTCGAGCGAAGCGTCCCTTCGCAGGAATACGCACGACGACCGGCACTCCGCCCTCGCCGGCCGTCAGTGAAATCGGTTTGTCGACCGGAACTCCGCACACGCGAAACGCCCCGCGCGAATCGGTCCGCGCGTCCAGCCACATCGTTCTGCTGCTGACCTCCGATGCCAGCTGTCCGCCGAGCGGCATCGACATCTGGCTCCATTCGGCGGTGACCTTCACGTTGCGCGGCGGCGCCGAGTCGCCAATCAATGCGACCGTACCGAGCACGATCCCCGGCGTGTCGAGCGACCTGTTGCCGCACAGGTTCGACAACAGCTGCGGCCCGCTGGGGATACGGAGCTCGATCGATGCGGACGAGTCCGTGAACGTGATCGGTACCTGCTGCACCGCGTTCACCGAATCGAGCGACGGCGTTCGCACCTCCATCGTGTATTCCCCGAGCAACACACCGGGCAGAGCGAAACGTCCGCGGCCATCGGTCGCGCCGACGACGGCGGTCCCCATGAGTCTCAGTCGCGCGCCGGCGATCTTGTCACCCGACCCCGAGTCGACCACGATCCCGGACAAGGCGACCGGCGGGCGAGTCCACAGCGTGTCCTTGCCTTGCCGCGCCATCGCGAGCTCGCCTCCGGCGACCCGCACGGCGATCACCTGGATTTGGTCGCCGCCGCGGCTTTGCGACCGCACGACGTGTTCGAGCAGCGGCATGCGGATGTTCCAACGCGAAATCACCCAGGTCCCGTTCGCCATCCGGATGAAGCCGGCCTCTCCGCGCGCGACCGCATCCTGCTCCGGAAGAATGTTGGAATATCTGAACTCCATTGTGCGCAGCTCGGCGCTTTTCGCGTCGAGCCAGAGCGTGCCGCGAACCTCCGGCTTGTTTCGCCTGTCCGGCGTCGGTTCGAACGCGAGGCCGAGCCGATCCCGGTCGCTCGTCAGGTGGAAGCAGTGGTCTTCGACGAACGACGGCGACAGGAGGACGTCGAGCCCGGGCGCGTAGTACGTCATCGAGTTGTCGCGGTCGGTTACGACGTAGCCGTCCCGATGCAGCGCCTCGGGCGAGTGCGACGTCCACGGCTCGCGAGCGTAGCCGGAGGTCACCGTCGAGCTTTGGGTGCGTACTCGCCGCGCGTCTGCTTCGAGCGTTCGCTCGAACGAGATGACCGTCGTGTACAGGTTCTGCGCCGCCGCCGTGAGCGACGCCGCCGTAACGGCGCCGTGAACCTGCTCCCACACCGCGTAAGCGGCACCCGAGTCGCCGAGCGCGCGGCACGCGTTGCGCCCCGCGACGCGAACGGTGTCGAGGCCGACCGGCAATCCCGTCAGGACGATGCGCCGCGACACGTCCGGCCCAGTCTGCAAGACGATCGGCGGCGAGTCCGTCGGATGAAAGCCAATGCGCAGCGTGTGCAGCCGGTAGGTCCCCGCGGTTCGCGCCACGACGCGAAATTCACCCTGCGCGTTGGTCAGGGCGCGACCGGCAATGTGCGACGCGCTGTCGACCAGTTGGACCACGACACCCGGCACCGGGACTTCGGCGCGATCGACGACGATTCCGCGAACGCTTTGCGCCGGGAGTCTGGTTGAGCCGGCGGCGGCGAGCGACGCGGCGACGACCACTGCCGCCCATCCAGAGACGCGAATCCGCATTCTCTACTGTGTCACTTCTCCGCGGCTCGTGCAACGTCACTCGGCGAAGCCGACGGGTCGGGCCGGACGAGCCGCACGGCGTTCCTCTCGAGCGAGAAACGAAGCGGGCTCTCCATCACGACCAACTCGCCGTCGACGGCGATCGTCGCCCGGGCGTGCCGGAGCACGATGTCCGCCCCGGCCGCGAGGTGCGAATCGATCCCGTCGAGTCGAAGAAATTCTTCTCGTCCACGCAGGAGGGCGCCGAACGCCAGCGCGGCAATCCGCGGACGGCGCCGCTCGTTGATCACGATGACATGCAGCGCTCTCGCTCCCTCGGGACGGCGCTTCCCGAGCCCGCCGCGACCGAATTCTCGCTCTCCCACGCCCACGAACAGCAGCGGCGTGCGAAAGGCCTCGCGCTCCCCGTCATCGGTGCGAAGCGCGACCTCGATCCAACGCGGCCGTAGCCAAACTCTGACTGCCGCGACCAGACTGGCGAGGTAGTAGCCAAGGTATCGTTCGCGGGACTCGCGGTGGCGGACGAAGTCGACGTACGCACCGACCGAGGCGGTGTTCACCATGACCCGGCCGTTGACCATGCCGACGTCGATCGGCTGCGACGAGCCGCTCGCTGCCAGCTCGAGCGCCGCGGCCGGATCCAGCGGCAGGTCATAGTCGCGCGCGAAATGGTTGAGAGTGCCCGCCGGCACAATCGCGATCTCGAGCGGCGTCCCGATCGCCGCTCCGGCCGCGGAGGCAATCGTTCCGTCGCCGCCGCAAACCAAGATTCTTTGGCGACCCGCCGCCGCCTCGGTGCGAATCAGCGCTGGGATCTCGTCCGGACCGGCCTCGCGCGGATCGAAACGCCCGTCGCCGGCGAGTGCGCTCCTCACCGCCGCGGCGTTACCGGACTTCGGGTTGACGAATGCCGGAATGCGCCCGTCTTGGGACGGTTCGTCGGGCGTAGGCGCGACGCCGCCGGAGCTTGCCGTACTAGCCGGCGCGACCCGGCAGCGCCCGTGTCACTTCGCGGATCAATCGCGTAGCGACGCTGTCCCCGAGCGAATCGGCGGCGGCGAATGCGCCGCGCGCTTCTGGCGAGTCCGCTGGCGCGGCGCTCGGAACACGCACCGGAATGACGATCCGGACGAGCGCCTCTTCGGTATGCCCGAGCAGCGCCGCGTCGCGGAGAAGATTCCACTTCACGCGATATTCGCTCGCGACGACTCGGCCGCGCCCCTGATACCAGTAGTACACGACGTCCGTCGCCCTGCCGTTCTTGAGCACATAATAATTCACGTCGTGCGATGCGCCCTCGGCCACGATCGCTCGCGTACCGCCGCGCAGCACCTCCCACCCCGCGCCGGGAAGACAATTGCGCGGCGAGTGGATCGTCTTTCCCTGCCCCTGCCGGTCGTAGTACGACACGAGCGTCTGAAACGCCTGCGCGGAATCGCGCACGTACGCGCGGGCCACGTAGTCCGACATGCCGGCGACGCGGCGCTCGTCGTCGCCGATGTGCAGATCCGCGACCTTGTAGCCGTCGAGGGTCGGAATGATCGAGGTCAGCGGCGCGGCAAGCGGCATCTGGCGCTGCGAATGTGTCTGCCACACGAAGCCGCACCCGACGAGCAGGATGAAGGCGGGAACGAACCCCCGCCACCCCAGGCCATCGCTCGGCGTTCGGTCAAGCATGCTGAGGCTCCGCCGCTTGGTCATTCGATTGCGTCAGCCGCTCGACGAGTCCGCCGATCCACGCCATGCCGGCGAGAATGGACAACGACACGAGAAAGAGCAGCCAGCCTTCGGTGACGTGCATGAAGCCCTCGCCATACGCGGGGCTCACGTAATAGACCAGATATCCCGTCAGGAACACGCGAATGCCGTTCACCACGATCGCCACCGGAACCGCGAACAGGAGCAGAGCCATGCGGGTCACCGGCTTCTTGAGCACGAGCGCGCCGAGCAGCACGGACATGCTGAGGAGCGCGGTGAGCGACCGCAGGCCGCTGCACGCTTCGGTGACGAAGAGCTCGCGCCCGGGAAGCTGAATCACGTTGCCGGCCAATCGTACGGGCACGCTCCGCATCTCGAGGAGCGCCGCTCCCATGCGCGACGCCTTGAATTGGAGCGGCAGCGCGAGCGTCTGCGTGATCAATTCCGGCAACGGAATGGAGAGGCAGATGAGCGCGAAGGGCAGCCACCAGCGAAGGAGCTGCCTGAATCCGAATTCGTAGACGGTAATGCCGGCCAGCGCGATCACGACGGAGCCGCGCATCGTGAACAGCTCCGCGGCCAAGCCCGATGCGGTGCGCACGGCGATCGCGAGCAGCAGCAGCGTGATGCCGAGCGTACGATTCGGCTTGGCATCGGGTCCGATCCCCGACCGCCAAGCCATCCAGATCGCCACGGGCGCGAGCAGGAGTCCGTGACCAGCCTCCGGCATCGTCCACCAGTCGCGGGCGAGCAGGTAGATGGGCTTCGCGAATAGCACGGCGAAGGCTACGGCGGTCGCGATCCAGGGCAGAATCGCCGCGGCGCGCACAGTCGCAACTGCTCCGGCCGGAGCAGCGGATTCAGGCGAATCTGAAGAGATCGGCGGTGCGGAGATTCCGGTGCCCATACCTATCGCCTAGTCGAAGCGACCCACGCGTGGCCCACCAACACCCGGGCGTCGTCCCAATATACCGTTTTGACGCCCAAACTCCGCGAAGCCAATTCGATGCAAGATGGGGGGATCCACTCTCACCTCAGAACAAAACGGGCCGGGCGAAGGTCGCCCGGCCCGGAAACGCTCGATACGGCGTGCTATTGTCGCTGGCGACGCTTGCGTGCGGCGCCAAAGCCGCCCAACCCGATGAGCCCCGTGCCGACCAACCAAAGACTCGCCGGCTCCGGTGTCGTCGTCGTACTGGCTCCGCAGCCAGCCTCGACGTCCGTGTAGAACGTGGTCGTGTTCGTTTGCGCGTCCGTGGCAGTCTTGACCGAGCAACTGGCGCCAGTCGGAGTGGTCAGTCCCTGAATATGGGCGGCCACGTCGCCTCCGGAGAGGTCACCGGGAGCGCCCGTGTACGTGAAGGTGAATCTGATATCGGTGGCCTTCGCGCCGTTCTTATTGTCGCAGATGACCGTGCTCTGGGGGCTGAGGTCGGTGCATCCGGTGAAATCCCAGCCGGAGCAGCCTCCGTTGTCACACGGATTCAAACCGGTGAACGTTCCGCTTCCGGTCGTGTTGAACAGACCGAAGGTCGAAAACCCGACGCCGGAAGGGGCGCCCCCGTTGATCGAATTCAAGGTCAGCTCGAGCGAGTACGTCGTCGAGCTTGACCCCCCGATCTGAATCAGGTTGAACCCGAGACAGATGTTGAGGGATCCGCCGGTGCACGAATTGGCGGTGCTTTCAAGTGTCGTGTCCGCCAAGGCGGTCGACAGCGGGAGAAGTCCCACGGCTCCGGCAACCAAGGCCGATCGGCCTGCCCGTCCGAAACTCAGCATCGCCCGATACCCAATCTTATGAGGTTGACCGACACAAGTCGCAGCTTTGCTTCAGCATGGTACGTGCCCGACCGTGAAAATCCACTCGCTTGAGTCCGCAACGCACCGAAACGCTGCAACCAAGCCCGTTTGTAACCGAGTTCGCCCCGCGAGCCGTTCCAATCCGGACATGCAGTTGTCGACGTGACGCCACAGAATTGATGTTGGCACCCAACGGTTCGTCCAGGCCCTGATCCGTGTGAGAAGGACGCCGCGGAGTCCGCGACGGCCGGTCAGATCAGAATCACCAAACTGGCAACGCCATGCGCGACCGCTCCCTACTCATCCTTGATTCTCCCGAACACGTAGCGGAACGACAGGATGACAGCCGCGAGATACGCAATTTCGTACGAGAAACCCATGACCGCCGTGCGCACGATCGCCTTCTTGATCGCCGTCAGCGCGGGTCCCGGTGGGGAACGTAATGCCAACGGGATGTCGAGCGCAAACAGGACCAGCGCGGCGCCGACCACTAAGAAAAGGCAAAGGAAGGCCACACCCATCGCGACCACCCCCTCCCGCTTCGCCCGCGACAGAAAACTCGCAAGGAGAATCGTCATGCCGATAGTCAAAAGCGGCAGCGAGGCGATCGTTACCGCCGCGGTCCCGAACTCCCACTCCGCGCTGTGAAAGGCTGGCGGGTACCACTGCGAGAGGATGTCGCTTCCGCCGACGACCACCAACAGCAGGCCAAACCACCCGAACAACCGCCACGCCGTCTGGGGCGCGCCGTGGGCAAGCGGATCCCGCGCTCGCCGGTCGGACTGAATGACCACATGGGGCGCCGATGTCGGCGTCGTGGCCGGGAGTCCCCCTCCGCTTCGCCCGCGCTTGCTCTCCGTTTCAGCAGCCACAGTCCACTCCCAGTCGCGGATGGCCGCCCCGAAGAGCATGGGGCGACAATGAATGGTGAATATGCCGGCCCTCTAAACAGTCGGCAACCGGTTATCGGTAGCCCGCCGCCTGCATCGAGAACAACTCCGCATAAAGCCCGCCCGATGCCACCAGCTGGTCGTGGGTTCCCTGCTCCACGATTTCGCCCTTGGTCAGCACGACGATCCGGTCCGCCATCCGAACCGTCGAGAACCGGTGCGAGATGACGACCGCCATGCGGCCCGCCATCAGCGCGTTGAACCGAACGAACACGTCGTACTCGGCTCGCGCGTCGAGGGCGGCCGTCGGCTCGTCGAGAATCAGGAGCTGCGCGTCGCGCATGTAGGCGCGCGCCAACGCGACCTTCTGCCACTCTCCGCCCGAGAGATCCACGCCGTCGTCGAAGCGGCGGCCAAGCATCTGGCGGTAGGAGCCCGGCAGTCGCGGCAGCAGTGAGGCGGCGAGCGATTTCTCGGCGGCGCGGGCGATCGCTTCGGGCGGTTGTCCGTTCGTCTTCGACGGCTCCGCGTCGAGGTACTGCCGTACATCTTCGACCTCGCCCACGCCCACGTTCTCGTCGAAGCGCATGTCGTACCGCACGAAGTCCTGAAAGATCACGCCGATCGCGTGCCGCACGTCGTCGAGGTCGTATTCGCGAAGCTCGACGCCGTCGAGCAGAATGCGCCCTTCGCTGGGGTCATAGAGGCGCGCCAGGAGTTTGGTGAGCGTCGTCTTTCCGGCTCCGTTCTCGCCGACGAGTGCGACCCGCTCGCCGGGACGGATCTCGAACGACAGGTGCCGCACCGCCCAGTGCTCGCTTCCCGGATACTTGAAGCCGACGTCCTCGAACACGAAGCCTTGGCGAATCGGTTTGGGAACGGCGAGCGCGCCCGGTTGGCTCCGAATCGACGGCTGCATGTCGAAGAAGTCGAACAGATCCTTCAGGTAGAGGCTCTGCTCGTAGATGCCGCTCGCCGACATGAGCAGCGACTGGATCAGATCGCGGCTCTGGCGGAACGACGCGGCGAGAAAGGTGAGCGTGCCGATCGTGATCGATCCGCCGACCGCGCGCACGAGGACCACGACGTACGCCGCGTAATACCCCGCCGTACCGACCACCGAGAGCAACGAGCTCACGAACGCCTTGCGGATCACCAACGAGCGATTCTCGTCGTAGAAGCGGTCCGACAGCGCGCGATATCGGTCGATGAGCCAGGGCGCGAGGCCGAAGAGCTGCACCTCTTTCGCCGTGCGGTCGCTCGCGCCCACGTAACGGACGTAGTCGAGCTGCCTCCGCTCGGGCGTCCACCGAAAGAGCAGCGCGTAGGAGAGCGCCGCGAAATGCGTCTCGCCGAGGAAGCTCGGAAGCACCGCGAGGACGAGCAGCACGAGCAACCACGGGGCCTGGGCCGCGAGCGCCGCGCTCAGTGAGATGAGCGTGAGCATGCTCTGTCCCATGCCGAGCAACTGCGAGAGCAGCGCGACGCGGCCAGCGGTGCCCTGCCGCGCCCGCTCCAGGTGGTCGTAGAACTTCGGGTCCTCGAACTGGTGCAGGTCGAGCGTCGCCGCGTGCTGCATCAGGCGGACGCTCATCCGGTTGGTGAACCGGTCCCCGAGCAGCGATTCCACGAGCCCCGACGTGCGCGCCAACAACTCCCCGCCGACGACCGTAGCCATTTCGAGCGCAACAAGCATCCACAGGTGGTGCGACGACCCGCCCCCCCCGAACCGCGCCAACCTGATCACTTCATCGATGATGAGCTTTCCAACCCAGAGGGTGGCGACCGGCACGAACGAACGAGTCACCCGGAGCACGATCATGGCCGCGGTGTATCCGCGGTGGGTCTCCCAGACGAGGCGAATGAGCCGCGGCACCAGCCGCATCGCCGCGATCCGCTCGCGAAGCGGTGGTCTGGGAGCTTTCGGATCCGGCCGCCCTCGCACGATCATGGGATGACTCATCAGGACAAAGTTACCGGGGACCGGGACGTCACAAACGATCCTGAACCCGGGGTTGTAGCATCGGCAGCGGAGGAGGAACGGGCGATCGTCGCGCGAGTACAGCGCGGCGACATCGATGCCTTCGACGCTTTGGTACGCCGCTACATCGATCGGGCGCTCGTCGTCGCACGGCGCATCACCGGGAACACGCACGACGCCGAGGACCTGGTGCAGGACGCGTTCATGCGCGCGCTCGAGCGAATCGGCAGCTTCGACAACTCACGTCCGTTTGGTCCGTGGTTCTTTCGCGTGCTCACCAACACCGGTCTCAACGCGCGCCGCGCGCGGATTCTGCGCATGACCGAACCCGAGGCGGTGGACGCGCCCTCGCGGGACGCCGGCCCGGACGAGATGGTGGAGCGACGCGAGATCCGAGAACGATTCGACGCCGCATTGGCAACCCTTTCACCGCGCCAGCGTCTCATTGTGACCTGGTTCGAGGTAGACGAAGTCTCCTCGTCGGAGATCGCCGAGCGCCTGGGGATTGCGCAGGAGACTGTTCGGTGGCATTTGCATCAGGCGCGTCGCGTCTTGCGCGAAGCGCTGGGAATCGTCAGAGATTGAGACGGCCGCGGAGACCCGAATGAGCCGACCCCCGATACGACCTTCCCGGACGAGGCCAGACGAACCATTGGATCGCGATCCGTCGCGAGACCCGCAGTTGGTCGCTGCGCTGCGGCGGCGCGACGCCGTCGTCTCGGACACCGATACGCTTCGCCGCTCGATCGCGGCGAGTGCCCGCGATCGACTCGCGCGTCTCGAGCGCGGAGACGTCAACGGCGATCAGTGGTGGGACTGGACGGCTCGTTGGGCGCGCGCCGCGATTCCGATCGCGTGCGCGGCCGGCTTGGTCGGCGTTGCCGTGACGGCGATGCTCGCGCTTCCTGCCGCCGAGGAGCAGCAGGCGCTGCGCGCTCCCGTCGTCGCGTTCGCGACGGTCGCGTCGCCCGACGCCAGCCCGGCACAACTCATCGACTCGCTCGTCGGCCCGGCGACGCACGACTGGGTGCTGAACGGAGCCGTCTCGCGATGACGGCACGCGGCACCGCCGCCGTCGTCCTCGCGCTGTGCGTTTCGGTTGGCGTCATCGGGGGAGTGGTGCTGGACCGAGTACTCCTCATCCCGAATCAGATCGGGCGCCGCGGCCCACCTCCGCGCGGACAACGGCCGTTGTGGCCGGCCAGCCAGGCCGCGTCGCGCGATCGCTTGGCGACGGAGCTCGCGCTCACCGACGCGCAGCGTGCAAAACTCGATTCGGTGCTCTCTCGCCAGACCGCTCGCTTCCGCTCGGCGCGCGAACAGATCCAACCGCAGATCGACAGCATCTTCCAACAGACGCGCGCGCAGATCGATTCGATGCTCACGCCGAAACAGCGCGAGCAGCTTCAGAACATTCGCGATCGAAATCTGTTCGGATTTCCGCCTGGTATCGGGCCGAGACCGAGCGATTCATCGAGGCCGAGGAGACGAGGGCGCTGAACGCGCCCAACTCAAATCCACCCGCGGACTCGATACTCGAGCAGCGCCAACTGCTCGTACAGCCAATCGGCTGTCGCGTGCAACCGAGTCGTCGACGAATTGAACGTGTTCACCGTGTACTCTCGCTCGTCCGCCGGCACGCACGTCACCTGAAAACCGACTTTCTCGAACGCTCGGCAGGCGCGCGTCGTGTGGAGTGGGCTCGTTACCACGGCGACTCGCTTCTGTTCGAGCGGGAGCAGGAGCGCCGCGGTCCGCAGCGCTTCGTCGCGCGTCGTGGCAACCGGCCCAACCGCGTGCCAGCGCCCGGTGTCGGCGGCGAGATCGACGAGCCGGCGGCGATCCCAGTCCGATTCGAGACGGTTGGTCCCGGGGATCGCGCTGCGTGTGGTCACGAGGAGACGAGCGCCGTTGTCACGGAAGACCGCGAGGCCGGTCAGGAGTCGCTCGAGCGCCGACGGATCGAGTAGGCTGTCGGCGCTTACCGTAGACGACAGCACGATGACCGCGTCGAGCCGATCCGCGGGCATCGGGTCTCGGCGTATCAGCGAGTGAACCGGCCCGCGCATCACCGACGTGAAGCCGATGACGTACACGACGGCGGCGACGATCGCGCTTCCGATCGCAATCGTCCGGGTCGAGACGCGCGCGCCAAGCCACGCGCCGACGGCGACCGCGACGATATGGTCGAACCATGGAAACGGGGCCGGACGTGGGAAGCCCGTCGCGGCGTAGGTGATGACGAACACGAAGCCGATCGACGCGCCGATGATCGCGCCCGGCCAATTCGCGCGGGGATGTTTCCGCGCGCCGTGCAGGTAGACGGGAGTCTTCAGTGGACCGGAGAGGGTGAAATGTTCCTAGCACGACGAGCGAGCGCGCTCGGGCGTCCCACTCTGTAGCGCGACGGTGCGCCGGATAGTTTCGCGGGATTCGAGATCCGTGCTAGATTTGGTGGGTCGGGGGAGGTGGCCGAGAGGCTGAAGGCGGCGGTTTGCTAAACCGTTATACGGGCTTAAACCCGTATCGAGGGTTCGAATCCCTCCCTTCCCGTGAAGAGATGGCGGGGAGCCCGCGACAGCGGGCTCTCGTCGTTTTCGGCATTCCGAATCGCACGCTCCCCCCTCCCATGGCCCATCGTCTCCGCTTTGCTCCGTCACCGACGGGATACCTCCACGTCGGGAGCGCGCGCACCGCGCTCTTCAACTGGCTCTACGTGAAGCACTACGGAGGCCAGTTTCTCCTCCGCGTCGAGGACACCGACCGCGCCCGCAGCACCGAGGAGAGCACGCGCGCGATCTTCGAGGGACTCGGCTGGCTCGGACTCGGCTGGGACGAGGACGTCGTCTTTCAGGGCGGGAACCTGGCGCGACACCAGGCGGATACGCAGCGGCTCCTCGAGGCCGACGCCGCTTATCGCTGCTTTTGCACTCCCGCCGAGCTCGATGAGATGCGCAAGGCGGCCGAGGCTCGCGGCGAGGCGTTCAAGTACGACCGCCGCTGTGCGCGGCTCGACTCGAGCGAGGTTCAGCGCCGCATCGCGGACGGGATGCCATTCGCCATCCGGTTCCGCATGCCCGAGGGTGAGACGTCGTGGACGGATCTCGTTCACGGACCGATCAAGTTCGCCAACAAAGACATCGGCGAGGGCGACTTCATCATTCTTCGCTCGGACGCCACGCCGATCTACAACCTGGCGGTCGTGTCGGACGACATCGCGATGGGCATCACGCTCGTGATGCGCGGTGACGACCACATCTCGAACACGCCGAAGCAGATCCTGCTCTACAGAGCGCTCGGCGCGACGGTGCCGGAGTTCGCGCACCTTCCGATGATCCACGGCCTCGACGGAAAAAAGCTGAGCAAGCGCCACGGCGCGACGGCGGTCGGCGACTACCGGCACATGGGAATTCTGCCGGAGGCGATGCTCAACTTTCTCGCATTGCTCGGCTGGTCGCCCGGCGGCGACATCGAGGTGATGACGGTCAAGCAGATGATCGACGCGTTTTCCGTCGAAGGACTGTCGAAGAACGCGGCGGTGTTCGACACGAAGAAGCTGGAGTGGATGAACGGCCAGCATTTGAGCATGCTGTCCGCTGAGGAGCTGATGCCGACGTTCGTGCAGGCATTGACCACCGTGGATCCGAACGCGCCCGCTCTCGTGTCGCGCGGCGCGCTCGACGCCGGCTACTGGATCGATCCGACGGCCGCGGAGCCGGGGTTGGACTGGCTTCGCATGCTCATTGACCTGCTCAAGGTGCGCGCGCGAACCGTCGACGACATGGTCCGCCAGGCCGCGCCGTATCTGCAACGCGACATCGCGTACGACGAGGACGGCGTCGCCAAGACGTGGAAGGATCCCAAGGCCGCGCACGAGATTCTCTCCGCGACGCGCGACGCGCTCGCCGACGCCAAACCGTGGGACGCCGCCGCGCTCGAGGGTGAGCTACGCTCGTTCGCCGAGTCGCGCGGCATCGCGGCGGGAAAGCTGTTTCAGCCGCTGCGACTCGCGCTCACCGGCGTGACGGCGAGCCCCGGAATCTTCGATGTGCTCGTTTTGTTGGGACGTGAGCGCTCGCTCGCGCGCTTGGACGCGGCGCTCGCGTGGTTGGCCGCCGCCGGCGCGACGACCGACGCGGCGGACGCTACGGAATGATCGGCGACTGCGTCGCTTTCGTGTCCGCGGCGTCCTTTCGCTCGCGGTCCATTCGCTCGCGGATTCGCTTCACCGCGGCGCGGAAGTCGTCTTCACTCATCCCCTGCGCATGCGAATAGATGTCCTGCTGAATCCAGTTCGCGTTGCGCGCCTCGATGATGCGCGAGCCGTCGACGCCACCCCGATTGAGCGGTAGCGCGGCGAGAATCGCCGACGGAAGCTTGAACTTGCCGAGGTAGATGTACTGCGAGTCGAGGCCGTACTTCTGGCCGTCGTGCGTCATCGTCCAGTCGCGCGGACTGCGGCCGCGATGTTCTTCGGCCTCGATCTCCGCCTGACGGAACGCCACGTAGATCGCCTTCACGGCGCTGTCGTTCTTCTGTGCCATCGTGAGCGGCAGACGGAGCCCGTTCGGACGCAGCTCGATGCGCGGATCCGGCAGCGCGGGCTCGATTCCGGTGGCAATACCGTTCGGAGCGCCGCCGGTACCGTTCGGCGTTCCTGAGATCGCGCCGGGGCTCGCGGTCGGCGGCGGCAGCGGGGGAATCGAGGTTGGGATCGTAGACGGCGGAAGCAGCTGCGCCGGTGTCGGGATCCGCTTCAGGGTTCGCTTCTCCTGCGCGCCGTTGCCGACGGCGCCCGACGGCGCCGCCGCGGGCACCGAGCGAACGTACTGGATTCGCTCGACCGGCGTCTTGTCGCGATCGGAGTTGAACAGGGACGAAAGCGGATAGCGGAACGTGATTGACGCGATCGCGACGATCACGAACGCGTGGATCACGAGCGACAGGGCGATCGAGCCGCGGTCTCGCTTGGGCGGAGCGATCATCAAACGTCGCGACGCGGACGGCCGTGCGGCCGTCGCGGCTGCGGTCGTTACGGGATCGTTCGTTTTCTTCACGACTTTCGCGCGGCTCATGCGACCTCCGCGGTGATCGATGCCAGCACCTTGCCCGCGCGTCGAGCCGCCTCGGCGATCCGCTCCGGCGACGTGACGAACGAGATGCGGAAGAACCCTTCCCCACCGGCACCAAACGCCGACCCAGGCATCACGACCACTCCTTCCTCCTCCAACAGGCGATCGGCGAAGAGCGCGCTAGGAACTTCGCCCGGGAGAGGGATCCACAAATACATAGTCGCCCGCGGCGATTCGCAAGCAAAACCGGCGGCCCGGAAAGCGGCCACCGCAGAGTCGCGGCGCACGCGGAACGTCGCAACGTTAGACGGCACAAAGGTTTCATAGCTTTCGAGCGCCGCAACGCCGGCCGCCTGGACGGCCATGAACTGGCCGGTGTCGGTGAACATCTTGATGCGGGTCAGCGCCGACGCGATCTCGGGGCGAGCGACGGCCCAGCCGCACCGCCACCCCGTCATGTTGTACGTCTTCGAGAGCGAATGAAATTCGATGGCGACGTCGCGCGCGCCATCGATCTCGAAGATGCTCGGCGGCACGTAGCCGTCGAAGGCGAGCTCCGAGTACGCGTTGTCGTAGACGAGCAGAATGCCAAGCTCGCGGCAACGGGCCACGACGCGCGCGAGATAATCCGTCGGAGCGATCGCGGCCGTGGGATTGTTCGGATAGTTCAGATAGACAACTCCGGCGCGGCGCAGGGTGCCCTCGGGAATCTCGTCCAACTCGACGAGGAAGTTCGTGCGCGGCCGCAGCGCGTAGCGATACACCTCGCCCCCGGCGAGCAGCGCCCCGCCCTGGTACGCGTTGTATCCCGGTTCCGGCACGATCGCCACGCGACCCGGCTCGACGTACGAGAACGCCAGGTGCGCGATCCCTTCCTTTGACCCGATCAGCGGAACGACTTCGGTGAATGCATCGAATTCGACGCCGAACCGCTTGCGCATCCAGGCGGCGATGGTCTCCCGGAACGGGACGAAGCCAAGCCCGAACCCGTAGCGATGCATCGACGGCTGATGGGCCGCGCTTGCGATCGCTTCGATGGCCTTGGGCGGCGGCGCGAGATCCGCGTCGCCGGCGCCGAGATCTATCACATCTACACCTCGCGCGGCCAACTCCCGCTTCTTTTGCGGAATCGTCGCCAGAGGGTACTCCGGCAACGTCTCGAAACGGGCAGTCAATCGCGGCAAAGCCACTAGGCGTCCACCTTCACTGGGTTCGTTACACGAGAATGCCCGACGATCTCTACTTCTACCTCGTCCCCGGGGGAGAGTTTCCCCACGCCAGCCGGCGTGCCGGTCAACACCAGATCGCCGGGCTCGAGCGTCATTACCTGCGAAACGTAGGCGAGCACGTCGGGAATGGGGAACACCATGTCCGCCGCGTTCGCCCGCTGCCGTTCCACGCCGTTCACCCGCGTGACGACGGTCAAGCTGGACAAATCGGCAGGCGGCGGGACGAGTTCGCCCGTCGGGCAGAACGTATCGAACCCCTTGGCACGGGTCCACTGCGAGTCCGAGCGTTGCAGGTCGCGAGCCGTCACGTCATTGACGGCCACGATGCCTGCGATCGCGCCGCGCGCCTCCGTGCTCGTTACACGCCGCAGCGTGCGACCGATGGTCACTCCGATCTCACCTTCGAATTCCACCTGCGTCGATTGCGGCGGAAGGACGATCGCGTCGCCCGTCCCGATGACGCTGCTCGGCGGCTTCAGAAAAATTAGCGGCTCCTTGGGGACCGCGTTCCCCATCTCTTTCGCGTGGTCCACATAGTTGCGGCCGACGCAGACGATTTTTCCGGGACGCTGGGTGCTCGAGGGCGACGGGGGCCGGGGCGGGTTCATTTCAGAGTGAATGGGCGTTGGCGGCGCGCGCGCCGCGTGGCAAACCGGCGCGCTTTGCGCCGGCCGGAATCGTATAGAACTCTCGTATGGCGGGGAGCACCTCCGACCACGGGCCGACGACCCGGCGCGCCGGCGGCAGTCCCTCGATCAACGCGCGCCCGTACGCCTTGGTGACGACGCGCGGATCGGCGATCACCACCACACCGCGATCGGTCCCGCTGCGAATGAGACGTCCAAACCCCTGCTTCAATCGCAGCGCCGCGTGGGGAAGCATGTACTCCACGAACGGATCCCCGCCGCGTTCCGCGATGGCCTCGCAGTTGGCCGCGGTGATCGGTTCGGTGGGCACTCGGAACGGAAGCTTCGCGATGAGCAGCGCGCGCAGCGCGTCGCCGGGAACGTCGACGCCTTCCCAGAACGACGATGTGCCGAGCAGAATCGCGCCGCCCGAATCGCGAAAGCGAGCGAGCAGCGAATCACGGGTGTCGTCGCCGTGGACCAGGACGGGCCAGCGCCGCTCCGCACCCCGCCCTCTCAACTCCGATGCCATGGCGCGCACGTCGCGATGGCTCGTGAACAACACGAACATCCCGCCGTCGCTCGCTTCGGCGAGATCGTGCGTCATGCGGGCAAGCGACGAGAAGTGGCCGCCCGCGTCGACGTTGGGCGGCGGCACGTCGCGCGCGATCGCCAGCATCGCCTGCTCTCTGTACTTGAACGGCGACGCGTAGATCCCGGTCCGCGGTTCGAGCTCCGAGTCGTCGAGCCCCAGGCGCGACGTGAGAAAATCGAAACGGCCGTCGGTGGCGAGCGTCGCGCTGGTGACGACGGTCGTCGTCGCACGCCGGAACAAGTCCTCGCGCAGGATCGGCGCGAGGTTGAGGGGCACCGTCGAGACGCTTGCCGCTCGGTCGCGCCCGCGCGACTCGATCCAGCGAATGGACGGATCGTCGTCCGGCGGCGGGTCGAGCGCGCGCCGCAGGCCGTCGCCCGCCGCTTGCAGCCGCCGCGTCACCGAGCGAATCTCGGCGACGAGCATCATCACCGAATCGTCGGGACGCTGGGCGCCCTCGAGCCGTTCGCGCACGAGATCGAGACCGTCGGCGAGAACATCGATCTGGCTCAGCGTGTCCTCGAGCGCGAGCCGCAGTCCCGCGCGCCAGATCGGGTGCTCGGCGAAGTCCGCGGTCAGCCGCTGAACTTGGTCGCCGCCGTTGGCGAGAAAGGTCTCGAGCAAGTCGAACAGCGTCGAAGCCTTCGTGCGCGCCGACTCGAGCGCCGGCGAGAGCCGCGAAAGCACGAGGTCGAAGCTCGCGGTGCTGAGCAGGTCGTCGGATTTCGCGAGGCGGGCCATGAGCGCGCCGAACAGACCTTTGCCCCGCCGGTCCAGACGACCGAACAAGCGCTGCAGCGAACGACGCGACACCGTCGCGCCGAGGTGGCTCGCGGCCGCTTCCTCGAGATGATGGCCCTCGTCGATGACGAGACGGTTGTAGGCGGGCAGCACCGCGGCCTCGCCCCAGTTGTTCGAGATGCGGCGCACGGCAAGGTCCGACAGCAGCAGATGGTGATTGACGACGATCACGTCGGCCTGCGCCGCTTCACGCCTCGCCTTGAACAAAAAACATTTGTCGTACACCGGACACCGCGCCCGCTGGCAGAGGTCCGGCTCGGCGGCGACCTCGTCCCATACCTCGGGTCGCGGCGAGATGGTGAGATCGCTCAGCGATCCGTCGCGAGTCCGCTCGGACCAGGCGCGAATCGCCTCGAATTCGTCGTTGAGCCCCTCGTCGAAGAGCGCGTTCCCCGCCGCTCTCGCCTGGTCGAGTCGCACGAGGCACAGGTAGTTGCGCCAACCCTTGAGCAACGCGAATCGCACGCGCTGGTCGTCGAGCGCTTTCTCGAGGAACGGCAGATCTTTGCCGACCAGCTGCTCCTGCAAGTTGATCGTGTTGGTCGACACGACGGTGCGTTCGCCATTCGCGGCGGCCCAGCGCAGCGCCGGCACGAGATAGCTGAGCGACTTGCCGACGCCGGTGCCCGCCTCGAGAAGTCCGACGCCGCCGTCGTTGTACAGCTTCGCGATCTCGGCGGCCATCGCGCGCTGACTCGGCCGATCCTCGTAGCGTGGCAGCGCGCCGGCGATTGGTCCGGCCGGGCCCAGGTCGTCGTTCACCGTGCCGGCGTTGAGCTCGCGGAGCGCCGCATGCTCGGGAACTTCGACGACGACGTACAACTCCGTCGCGTCGTTGTCGACGATCGCGAAGCCGATGCCGTCGTCGTGGATCCGTGCGGCCACCTCGAGGTCGGGATGCGACGGATCGAGGTTGCCGGACGGATGGTTGTGGATCAGCATCTGCCCGCGCTGCGCGAAGCCGGGGAGCGCGAGAACGCTCATGGAGTCGCCTCGCGCTACCGTCTTCACTGTCTGGACGACGCCTTCGTCGTCGAGGGTCGCGGTGAAGCACACTTCACGGCCCCCGGCCAATCGGATAGCGGCACGAATGGCAACGGCCGCGGTCGGACTGAGTCGAGTCCCCGGATCCGCGGCCGCGTGTGAGGGAGGGGGCATGCCCCGAAATTTAGCCTACGTCTTGAGCGGCTTCTTCTTCGCGGCCGGGAACAGAACGTTGTTCAGAATGAGCCGGTAGCCGGGCGACGTCTTGTGCAGCGACAAGTCCGTGGGCGGATTGCCGATGCCGTGAGACGGGTCCTCCGGATCGTGGCCGCCGTAGTAAGTCCACGTGCCCTTGCCGTAGTCGCCGTGGAGGTATTTCACCCAGGGAGCGCCTTCCTCGTCGGCGAGGATCGTCACGCCCGGCTTGAGCACCGACTTGCTGAAACTGGTCGTGACCCCGAAAAAGTCATTGATCACCGCGCGGTGGTCCTGCACGAGCATCGAGTTCACCGGATCGATCTTCGCCGAGAAGTTGAACAGCGTGAACGTGCCGAGCGGCTGGCGTCGACCAGCGACGTTGACTTGATGCCCGTCGATGTCGCTCATCGAGTTCACGAACTGCGACATCTCGAGGTGCGCGTCCTTGAACGCGAAGGTCTTGCTCCAGTCCATCTTCTTGTCGGCGTCGGGATCCATCGGCGTGCCGTCGATGAACGGCTGCGCGATGTCGACGTGTTGGCTGGCGATGGCCAACTCGAGCGTCTCGGTCGCGCCGCACATCGCGAACAGAAACCCGCCGCGTTCCACGAACTCGCGAATCTTCTCCGCCACGTCCTTCTTGAGCGCCGGCATGTTGGCGAACCCGAGGCGCTTGGCCGCCGCCGTGTTCTTTTGGAGCAGGTCGATGAACCAGGGCGCTTCGCGATACGTGAGGTAGAACTTGTTGAGCTGCCCCGTGAAGTCCTCGTGGTGCAGGTGCAGCCAGTCGTACTTGGACAGGTCGCCGCGCTCCACCTCGTCGTCGTACACCGCGGTGTATTCGATGCCGGCGTATTTGAGCGCGAGCGTGACGGCGTCGTCCCACGGGAGCGCGTCGGGCGGCGTGTACACGGCGATCTTGGGCGCTTTCTCCAGCGGCACCGACTCCATGTTGCTCGACGCGATCTGGGAGCGAATCTGGCCGAGCTGGGCGTCGTTCAGCGCTTCGATCGTGATCCCGGCGAGCCCCGCTTGCCGCCGGAGCTCGGGCGTGTCCCCGAGCAGAAACGAGCCGCCTCGGTAGTTGAGGAGCCACTCCGCGCTGACGCCGGCCTTGATCGCGTTGTACGTCAGTCCGTACGCCTTGAGGTGGTTCTGCTGCGCGTCGTCCATCGGCACGAGCAGCCGCTGCGCGCCGGCGCGGGCGAGCGCGATCACGACGACGGCGGCGGCAATCGATAGCTGTTTGAGAAGTCTCATCGGCCCGGAGGCGGAGATGTAGAAGGCGGATTTCTGAGGAGGTCGAGCTCACGCCTCGCCTGCGGCACGAGCGAGCCGCCGGGATAGGTGAGGATCAAGTGCTCGAGATGATTCGCGGCACCCGTCGTGTCGCCTTTGCGGCGCAAGAGGCGCGCCCACTCGAGCTCGACTTGCGGCGCTTCGGGCGAATCTTTGTCTTGGTCGAGGACGCGCGTCCAGAGTGCGACCGCTTGATCCTCGCTTCCGAGCGCGAGGTCGATCTGCGCCGCGGTGGTCAGGAGCAGCGACCGCACCGGTGGTGTGGAGTCCGCGGCCGTGACGAATTGCGCGGCGGCGCCGGCGCTGTCGCCGCGCGCCAGTGCCAGAAACGCATGCCCGATCGCCGGCGCGCTGTCCACTTTGAGACGCGCGACGAGCCCCAACGCGAGGGCGAGCTCCGGAGAGCTCTCGGTGCCGCCTCGCAGGAGACCGCGCGCCACCTTGAGGTTGCCGTCGTAGAGCGCCAGCCAGCCGGCGGCGTCGCTGGAATCGCCCTCGACGCCGGTCGCCGCCAGCGCGGCGCGCGCCTTGTCCATGTCGCCCGTGCGCACCCAACCCCACGCGATCGTCCGCGTGAGCGAATTCTTGGCGCCGGGCGTGAGGAATTTGTCATACGTGTCGACGAGTTGTTGCGCCTCGGTCGGCCGACCCACCGCCGCCAGCGCCTTGACCCGCACGGGAAGGTACTCGCGCGCCGCGAGGGCGGAGTCGTTGCCCGCGTCGGCCAACGGTGCGAGCCGCAGCGCGGCGGCTCCGTCACCGGCATTCAGCGCGGCGGTCGCGGCGCGCACCGCGAGGTCCGGCGTCCGTTTCCACCTGAGCGCGGACTCGAGCGCCTCGCGTGCCAGCGTCCAGCGATCTTCCGCCTCGGCCCGCTGCGCGAAGTCCGACCAGGCCGCGGCCGACACGCTGTCGGGCGGCAGGCCCTTGAGGGCGTTCCATCCGTCGGCGAGCGAACCCCAGCTTCCCTCGAGGTCGGCGAGGGCGCGCCTCGCCGCCACCTCGATGGGCAGCGCCAGGAAAATGTCCCGAATCTGATCCCGCGCCGACGACGGGGCCGGCGCGAGCGCGTAGGACGCCGCGGTCGAGAGATAGTCGGCGTTGGACAGCGCCTCGCGCCACGCGCGCGCCGATTCCACCCACTGCCCCTGGGCCGCGCGCGCTTGCGCAATTTCCAACGACAGATCCTTCGTCGTACCGAGCGCCGCGGTCGCACGCGCGATGACGCTGTCCGCGGCCGACGCTCGATTGTGCTGCAGCAGCAGCTTCGCGTACTCTCGGTACGGCGCGGAGCTCGTCGGCTCGTCGCGAATCCACTTGTCGAACGCGCGACGGAGCTCGGTTTCGCGGCCGATGGCGTCGAGCGTGCGCAGCTGCACGGTGCGATACGTGTCTTCGCGCGGATTCGACGCGATCAGCGAATCGAGGGGCGCGACGAGCGAGTCCGTCCAGCCGAGCTCCGCGTACACGCGCTCCAGACCGAGCAGCGCGTTCACGCCGGCGGGCGTGCGGAGGACCGAACGGAAGAGCGGCGCCGCCTCTTTGTACTTGCCCGCGGCCTCGAGCTCCATGGCGCGGTAGAACGCCATAGTGTCCGCGGCCTGCGCAACGAGCGGGGTGTGCGAAGGGGAAAGCGCGACCAGCGCGACCAGCGCGAGGCTACGGCGGATTCCCCGCATTGATCCGCTTGAAGTATTCCAGGATCGCGCGCCGTTCGTCGGCGGTGAGACCGCGCAGCTCGTCCCAGGTCGGCTCGCGGAACTTCAGCGCGGCCTTTCCGGTGGCGTTGCCGTTTTGCGGCTGGAATTCGTTGCCCGGCTTGGCCGACGTCGCCTGCCGCTTGCCGGTGTCCTCTCGGTCTTCCTTCTCGAGCGAACGGCCGGCGTCGAGCAGCCGGCGGAAGAGCTGTTGCTGCCGCGCGACCGTGGCGGCGTCGAGGCGTCCACCCTCGAGCGCGTCGGCGAGCGTCTTCGCTTCCTTCGCCAGCTGCGCGGCGCGGTCGCCACCCACAGACTCGCCCAACTCGTCGAGCTGCTGCGCCACTTGTCGCTGCTCGCGCGCCAATGCGCGCGACGTCGCCTGGTTGCCGGCCGACATCGGTTGGCCGAGACTGGGCAGCAGTCCCTGCGCCTGCGCGTTGATCGATCCCTGCTTCTTCGCCATGTCCTGCAACTGCTGCAGCATGTCCGCGAAGCCGGTCGCCGAGGTCGACGAATTCGCTTTTTCGCGGTCGCGCGCCAACGACGCCGCGGCGCGATTCAGCGCGTCCGCCGCGTCGCCGAGCGCGCTCGCCGTCTGCTGGCTGCCGCGCGCGTCGCCCGTCGATTGGAGCGCTTCACCAACCTTTTGCTGCGCTTCGGAGACCGACCGTTCGGAGCGGCCGGACAGCAGCGAGGACTTTTGTCCCTCCTGCTGCAACCGCTGCGCGGCGTTGTCGAGGCCCTGCTTCACGGCGCTCTGCGCGCCGCGGAGATCCTCGGGCTTCGACTGTCCCGAGCGCGCCTGTTGCTCGAGCGACTGTTCCTGACGCGCCATCTGCAGCATGTCCTGCACGGCCTGATCGAGCGCGTTGGTCAACTCCGACTTCCATTGGTTGACCTGCGACGCGCGCGCCTGCTTCATCGCGTCCGACGCTTTGTCCATCTGCGACGCGGCATCCTGCGCATTCTGCGAGAGCCCGCCGCCTTTCTGCCCGTTCTGTTGATTCTGTCCGTTCTGTTGGCCGTTCTGTTGGCCATTCTGTTGTTGCTGTCCGCTTTGACCGCTCTGCGGCTGACCGTTGGATTGCGGCTGGCCGTTCGCCTGCTGCTGACCGTTCTGCTGTTGACCCGCCTGTTGTTGCCGCTGATCCGACGCGGCTTGGCGCATCGCGTCCTGCGCGGCGTCGGCGTGTTGCTTCGCCTCTTTCGCGCCGTTGGCGCCCGCGTCGGCCTTCGCGTTGTCCAGCCGATCCTGCAGCTTCTTCACTTCGTCGGAGAAACGCTGCGAGCGGTCGGCGAGCTGCTTCGCCTCGCGCTTCTGCGCCTCCGACGCCTTGGCCGCCGCCGAGTCGGCGAGGGCTTTGTCTTTTTGGGCGATGTCCTTGGCTTCGTCCTTGAGCGTTTCCATCGCGCCCTCGAGCGCCGCCCGCTTCAGCATCTCGGCGCTCTTCTCCAACTGCTCTCGCAGACGCTCCTGCATCGCCTGGAGATCCTTGAGCGATTGCTGTGACTGTTCCTTCGACAGTTGCTGCGTCGCGTTCTCGAGCTTTTGCATTTGCGCGAGCAGCTCGGGCGTGAGCGCGTCGCGCAGCATCGCCTGCGCTTCCTGCAGCTGCCGCTGGATGGCGCTGTCGAGTACTCCGGCTTGCTTCAACTGCTGCTCGATGTTCGCCGCCGACTGCTGAAGGTTCTTGACCTGGTCGGTCAGCGCGCGCTGATCTTTCGCGACGGCCTTTGCCTTTTCCGCCGCCTCATACGTCATGTTGCCTTGCTTGCCGTTCGCGCCCGTGGGCGGCGGCGCGTCGGCGGGCGTCCGCTGACGGTCACGCGCTGCGTCGCTGGTGCGCTCTTGAATCGACTTCTCGGCGGCGGCCGTCGCCTTCACCTGGCTCACCGCGGAATCCATCGCGTCGCGCACGATCGCGCGGCGCTCCTCGAGCGTCGGAATTCTGAGGAGGAGCTCGCGGCTTTCACCGCGCTGCGTCCATGGCGAATTGTCGGTGGCGACGAACTTCACGTGCAGCGCGTCGCCGGGACGCAGCTTCAGCTGCGCCAGGTCGAGCGTACTCGTCCCGTTCCAAACGGTGCCGGCCGATTCAGCGGCTTTCTCGAGCACCGGCGGACGCTGGCCGACCCACGAGCTCGCCCAGGACATGATCTCGACCTTCGCGAGTCCGTGGTCGTCGGTGGCCGTCGCGTGCAGTGTGATCTTGTCGTCACCGGCGATGAGCGTGTCGGTCTGCGGCGACACGATGTCGACGCGCGGCGCGGAGTCGGGAACGACCTCGAGCTCGACCGGCGCCGGAACATCGGTGATCGGTCCGGTCGTCCCGGCCGCGATCCACGTGTAGTGCCCTGTGTGACGTGCGGCGAAACGACCCGAGAACACGCGATCGTTCGCGTTGAGATTCACCGTGTCTCCCGACGCGGCCAGGTGTACGCTGCGCAAAGCCGCCGATGCGCGCCCGGAAACGTCGATGACGGTTCCCTGCGGCACTTTCGCGGGTTCGCCGATCGGCAATCCTTCCGGGGGGCGGCCAAGGTACGACGGATAGGTCGCGCGCATCGAGACCGCGCCGACGAACGGACGGTCCGTGACGCGCACGAGACCGGTGTCGCTCGCGCTGCGCCCGTCGCTCGCGACGACGCGCAGATCGCCACGAATCGGGCCGACCTCGACCGACGCGATGCTCGTGCGCGGATCGACCATCAGCGTTTGGGTTCGCCAGGCTTCCCCCGGCACCCGCTGCGACAGCGACACCGACGTGCGACGAGGCGCGGCGATTCGGATTCGCACCGTCTCGCCGCGAAGCACGTCGGGCGGAAGGTTCTCGAACGCGAGATGCGGCAGCAGCGTCCCCTTCCACGCGCTCACCGGTTCGAAAATCGCCAGCATCCCGTCGTTGAAATTCGGAACGGCGAAGACCAACGCCGCGACCGCCATCGTCGCGGCTCCCGTAGCCTGCGCCGCACCGCGCCGGACTAACCGCCGTTCACCGACGGCGAGCTTGCCCGCTTTGGGTCCGAGCCGTTCGCTCAGCGTTGCCGCCGCTCGGCGGCCCAACGCGCCCGAGTTCGCGACCTCGATGACGCCGCGCAAAGATCCCGCGCGGAGCAACTGTTCGCGTTCGATTGCGGCCGCGACGCTGTGCGGCGTGGCGCGACGGCCGAGCCGGCGAACGGTCCAGGCGACGACGGCCACGTCCGCGACAATGACCACGAGCCAGACGAGGAATGGTGTGCCGCGCGGCATCGCGATCCATCGGGCGCCGCCCAACGCCGAGCCGGCAGCCGCGAGCAAAGCGCAGGTCGCGCCGATGGCGAGCGCCGCGCCCGCCAGCACGTACAGGCGCCGCAGCCGCGCGCGCTCGCGCTCGACCAGCTCGACGACGGTCACGGTGTCGGCCGGCTGGTGACGGCGTACACGAACAAGTTCACGCCCATGCGCAGTGCGGCCTCGTGCAATTCCGGCGGGTCGTGGTAGACCTCGGGATCCTCCCAACCGTTCCCGAGGTCGCTGGAGAAGCTGTAATACACCGCGAGCCGGTCTCCAAGGAAGATGCCGAACCCGCGCGCGGGAAGTCCGTCGTGCTCGTGGATCTTCGGAATCCCCTTCGGGAAATCATAGACGACGTGATAGATCGGATGCGTCAGCGGCACGTCGACGAGCGGCCGGTCGGGGAACACGCGCTTGATCTCTCGCCGAAAACTTTCATCGAGACCGTAGTTGTCGTCGACGTGGAGAAAGCCGCCCTTCGCCAGATACTCGCGGAGGCGCGCGATCTCGGCGTCGCTGAAATGGATGTTCCCGTGCCCCGTGACGTGGATGAACGGATAGTCCCAGAGCTTGTCGTCCATCAGCGTGACGCGCGCTTCGGTCTTGTCGACCTGCAGCGACGTGCGTTGACGGATTGCGGCGAGGAGGTTCGGCAGGCTCGACGGGTTCGCGTACCAATCGCCGCCGCCGTCATACTGAAGGCGCGCGATGGTGAGCACGGGCGCAGCCGGGCGCGCTCCAATCCCGAGCGGCAGAAGCGCCGCCAGGAGCGCGAGGCCACGATATCGTTGCAGCCGACCGAAAGTCATTCCGCGGTTTCTCCTCCCTCGGCCTCGCCGCCACCTCGAGCGAGACGATACGCCACGCGCTTCGAAACACCCAGTTCCGCCGCGACCTGCACCGACGCGTCCCGAGTGCTGAGGCCCGCGGCGCGAAGCGATCGAACCCGAGCCGCGACTTCCTCCTCACTCACGATCCGATCGACGCCTTTGGTCTCCACCCGTCCAGCCACAAGGAGCACAACTTCGCCGCGCACGGGCCGTTCCCGATAATACGCGAGGAGGTCGGCGACCGTTCCTCTTTGGATGTTCTCGAATTGTTTGGTCATTTCGCGGGCCACGACCGCGGGGCGGAGTCCGCCACCGAGCCGCTCGAGCTCGGCGAGCGTGGCCGAGAGACGGTTCGGCGATTCGTACACCACCACCGTGTGGGGCGAACCGACAATCTCCTCGAACGCCTCGCGCCTGTCTCGCCCGGTCCGCGGCAGGAATCCGAGGAAGAGAAACCGGTCGGCGTCCAGCCCGGAGGCGACCAACGCCGCGAGCGCGGCCGACGAGCCGGGAATCGGGACGACGCTCACTCCGGCCTGGATCGCGGCGCGCACGAGACGAGCCCCTGGGTCGGACACGAGCGGCGTCCCAGCGTCCGAGACGAGCGCCAGCGATTCGCCGGCCAGCAGACGGGCGACGAATCGCGGCGACGTCTTGGCTTCGTTGTGCTCGTGGTACGCCGCCATCGGTGTCGAGACGTCGTAGCGGTCGAGCAAGCGCCGCGTGTGGCGGGTGTCTTCGGCGAGCACGAGCGCGACAGACTTGAGGACGTCGACCGCACGAAAAGAAAAATCCCCCATGTTGCCGATGGGGGTGCTCACGATGAACAAGGTGCCCGGTTCAGGCGCCGTCACACGACCTTCCAGGGCATCTGATCGAAGAGCCCGGCGGACTGGAAGATGTGCCGTCGCTCGTACGTGAGCTCGCGGAACAGGTCTTCGGGCGGTTCGCCGTCGGGGCCCTTGGCGGTCCAGAGCACCTCGCGGATCCACGCCGCGACGCCGCCCGTGAGCTCGCGCGTGTCGGCCACGGGATCGGGCGGCGCGACCGCGTGCCGGGAGACCGAGAACGATTCGAGCACCGGGTGTTGCGTCGCGAGCATCTGACGTGCGTGTTCGGCGATTGCCGAAGCATCCTCCTGTCCCCGTTCGGTGACTCGAGTGATCAGCGCGCGCACGAGGTCCCGGTAGGCCTGCACGAGAGCGTGCGGCGCTTGCACCGGAACCGGCAGCGGCCTCGCCCAACGCGCGACGCGAAGATCGCCAATCCGCCCCTCCCGGTTGAAGAGCTTCGACACGCGCTCGACGACCGTCCCCATCGCCGGCGTCGTGAGGAACGCCTTGGCCACTGCCCCGTTCTTGAGCACGAGGTAGTTGGCGTGATCGTTGGCGATGATCTCGACGAATCCGTCGAACGTCGTCGCCGCGAGATGCGGAAAGAGCACGGTGGGGTCGGCCGCGTCCATGCCCGATGGCCAGGGGTCGGGAGCGACGGTCCGCGAAGCGAAGATGCAGGCCAGCTCTTCCGGCGCGGCTTCGTGGAAACAGCACTCGCCGTATTCCGGCTCGTGCGGGACTTTCTCGATCGCGCTGGCGATCGAGATCGCGCGGGAGCCGCGCGCGTCCGTCAGGCTCGCGTTGGCCACCTCGCCGTTCAACAAATAGAAAAGGATCAGCTCGTCGAGCTGAGAGACCGCTACGTAGCCGGAAATGCGCGCGCCGCGATCGCGCTTGGCGTCGGTGAGGAGATTCCGAAGGTGGACGTAGGCCAGCCGCGTTCGCGCCAGAAGAACGCGGCTATGCGGAAAATGAAGGGCGGCGTGCGACGACACTGCGCGCGCGCCGCGGCCTTACGCGGCCGAGTTGGCCGAGTGTTGGACCAATTTGGCCTCGATGAATTCGCGACGAACAGCACCGATGATCTGGTCGACGACGCGGCCCTCCTTGAAGAACAGCAGCGTGGGAATCGATCGCACGTTGAAGCGCGCGCTCGTCCGGACGTTGGCATCGGTATCGAGCTTGGTCACTTTGACCTTGCCCTCGTATTCGGTCGCAAGTTGATCGAGGATCGGCGCGATCATGCGGCACGGGCCGCACCACGTCGCCCAGAAATCGACGATCGCCAGGCCGTCGTGTTTCTCGACTTCGGCCTCGAACGTGGCGTCGGTGACATGCAGGACGTTGGACATGGGTTCCTCGGCAATAATCTCACGGCAATCGGCGCTGCGCCGGAGCCAGTTGTGACGGTTGAACGGGCGAGAACGATTGACGCGTTTTCCTCCGCTGCCTGTAGCTTAATCACATGCAAAAGGCTTCGGACAGCGCGCGAGCGCTGGGTGCGGTCATCGCGCACATCGGCATCGCGGTGCGCGGTCTCGACGAGGGCGTTTCGTTCTACCGCGACGTCCTAGGCATGAACGAAGTTCCGCTCGCCGATTCGGACGGAGCGCGGATCGCGGGCTTCGCGGCCGGCGACTCGCTCGTCGAATTACTGGAGCCGGCGACCGACGATTCGCCGATCGGAAAATTCGTCGCGAAGCGCGGCGGCGGACTCCATCACGTGTGCTTCGCGGTGCCAGACCTAGACGCCGCGCTGGATCGCTGCCGCGAATTCGGAATACGCCTCATCGACGAAACGCCGAGGACGGGCGCCGAAGGCAAGCGCATTGCCTTCCTGCACCCGTCGTCGACGTCGGGCGTGTTGGTGGAGCTGACCGAGCGCTGACCGCGTCGTTACGCGACGCAGATCGAATGCAGCGGCTTGAGGTCCACGTTCTGCACGTACCAGCGGCTGTGCGGCCCCGCGACGACGGTGAGATGCGTCGTATTCTCGGCATCGCGATACATGACGTTCACGATCACGTCGCGCGCACCGCCCTCCGTCGGCGCTTCGCCGACGACGGCGTAGCGATCGTGCTTGAGGCACTTGAGCATGATCAGCTCGCGCTTCTCCAGCTCGTCCTTCGCGATCAAGTCGCGCGTGGGTCCCTGCGTATCGCCCCACCACAGCGCGAGCGATTGCACGCTCTGGAGCTTGGCGGCCGCCATGAATCCGCGGACCGCGCTCGTCGCGTCCGGCGCTCCGTCGGATCCCGAATTGCCGCTGGACGCGGATGTCGTTGGGCGCGGGGCGGGCGTCGGAGCCGACGACGAACACGCCGCGAGAGTCGAAAGCGCGATTACCGCCGTGATTACTTTCCTCACACCACCCCCCCTGTGACCGGAGACCTGGGACCAGAGACCGGATGCTCCACCAGCGCCTTTACATCAACGTCGACCACATCGCCACGATCCGCCAAGCGCGCCGATCGACCTATCCCGATCCGGTGGAAGGAGCCGTCGTCTGCGAGCGGGCGGGCGCCGACGGGATCACCGCGCACCTGCGCGAGGATCGCCGCCATATCCAAGACGACGACGTGGACCGTCTCGCAAAAACAGTTTCGACGGTCTTCAATCTGGAGATGGCCTGCACCGACGAAATGATCGGCATCGCGCTCCGTCTTCGTCCGCACCAGGTCACCCTGGTGCCCGAGCGCCGCGAGGAGATCACCACTGAAGGTGGCCTCGACGTGCTCCGCGAGAAGGACCGAATCGCCGCCGGGGTAGCCCGGCTAAACGCGGCGAAAATCCGCACCAGCCTCTTTGTCGGACCCGATCGGCCGACGGTCGAAGCGTCGCGCGCCGCCGGCGCGGCAGCCATCGAGCTTCACACAGGCGCCTATGCCCACGCCGCCGACGATCCGGGCAAGCTCCGCGATCTCCGTGACGCGGCGGGCTACGGGGCGTCGATTGGGTTGGCGGTGCACGCGGGGCACGGGCTCACGACGGACAATGTGGGCCCGGTCGCTGCGATCCCGGAGATCGAGGAGCTAAACATCGGACACTGGGTTATAAGCCGCGCCATCATCGCGGGGTTGGCGGAGGCAGTTCGCGAGCTGCGACAGGCGATGGACGCGGCCCGAGCGACTTTCTAGCTTGCTGGCGCTCGGACGCGGAGAGAGGGGAAGGCAATCGGATCACTCGGAGGACGGATGACCGCACCTGCGGGTTTTCTCGAGTTCTTCATCCTTGAAGCGAGCGAATACGTCGAGCAGCTGGACGGCCTTCTGCTCAGCGCCGGCGCGTCGGGGCCGGACAGCGCCGCGTTCCAGCGAACGGCGCGCGCCCTGCGCGGTACGGCCACCATGGCCAAGCTGGGTCCCTTCGCCGAAGTTGCCGCCGCCCTCGAGCGCGTCGGGCGCGTTTTGCAGGACGGCGCTTTGCGCTGGGAGCCCGCGCTTCGCGGCGCCTTGGTCTCGGCGGTAGACGACCTCAAGGTGTTGCTCCACTCCGTTCGCTCCTGGTCGCCGGCCGAAGATGCCCGGGCCCGGGCGCGCACCTCGGAGCTCGCGAAGTATCTGCCTCGCGCCGCGAGCGCTGCCGCGGCAGCCAGCGCAGCGACGGCCACGGCCGCGCCGTTCCTCGCCGGCGAAGCCGCGAACATCGCCGCGGGCCTCGAGCTTCTCACGACTCGGCCAGGTGACATGGGCACGGCGGCCAACGTGCTCAAGCGCGTTCGCGCGCTTCGCGGGGTCGCCGGCGTGTCGAGCGTCGGGCCGCTCGCCGACGCGCTCGAGGCCACGGAAGACGCAGCGCGTGGCCTGGAAACCGGAAGCGAAGGCATGACGCCGCAAGCGCGCGCACTTCTCGAGGCGGCGGCCGCACATTTACGAACGCTCTCCGCCGCGATGCGCGGTGGCGGCGACGTCAACGCGCCGAGCCAGACTCGCGACGTCTTCGATGCCGCGCTCGACAATTGGAGCGCCAGCACGAGCGAGCGTGAGCGCGTCGTCCCGATCGCTGAGCTCTTCTATGGAGAGAGCGAGGGCGTCGTGTCCGCCGCGTCGGCGCCACCGACGTCCGCGTCGGAGCGATTCCGTCTCGAGCTGGTCAGCCAGGGTGAGCACCTTCGCCAGGTCGTGGCCGCGGCGCGCCAGTCGAGGGACACATCCGGCTTGGCGCGCTCGCAACGCGACCTCCGCCGCGCGTTGCGTGCTTTGCAGGCGGCCGCCGAGAGCTTCGGTGAGACCGAAGTCGCGACGTTGATCGGCCGGCGAATCGAGGCATTGACGCAGCTCGACGGGCGCACGCTCGACGATCTCAACTCGGTCGCCGCCGCCCTTACTGATGCGACCGCGCCGGGGACGGATCTGCGCACGCGGCTTCGACAGATCGCCGACAAGACCGCGACGCGCGCGCCGACGCCGTCAGCGCCGATATCGTCCGCGCCGCCGCCGCTTCGCGCGCCGCTCGAGTCGCCGCGGGGGCGTACACCGGCGCGCGTGGCTGCGCTCCTCGATTCGGCGGTCTTGGCGATCGAGTCTCTCGGCGGGCAGCCGCTTGCCGCCGCCGTCGAAATTCCGGAGGACGCGCTCGTGCCGATCGGGTCGTTGTTGTATCGCGGACGCGCCGCGCTCGATCGTGCCGCCGAGCTTCGCGACGAGATGCGCCAGAGCGGCAGCGCGGCAAACAAGGCGGCGCTCGACGAGCTGTTCGAGTTGATCGATCTCGCCCGCACGGAGTAATTGGAAATGAAGTTCGGCTGGCGTGCCGTCCTTGGGATCGTCGTCAGCATCGCGTTCTTGTACTTCGCGTTTCGGAATCTCGACCTGTCGCGAGCGCGCGCGATGGCGCGCGATGCGAATTACTGGTTGTTGATTCTCAGCGCCGCAGTCGCGACGTGCATGTTTCCGCTCCGCGCGAGACGTTGGAAAACGATCCTCGATCCCGTCGCGCCGAACCTTCCGTTCGGTCCGCTCTGGCGAGCCACCGCCATCGGCGTGATGGTCACCAACGTGATTCCACTGCGAGCCGGCGAGCTGGCGCGACCACTTGCGCTCACGCGCCAGATCCCCTCGGTCAGTTTCTCGACCTCGCTCGCCTCCGTGGCCGTGGACCGGGTCTTCGACGGAATCGTCGTCATGGTCTTGCTGGCGATCGGCGTCTCACTCGCCCACTTCAACCCCAGCACGACCATTGGCGGATATTCTCTAACGCACGCCGCGGGGCTCGTGGTCGGCGGGGCCGTGGCACTGCTGGTCGCATTCTACATTCTCGTATTCTTTCCGAAAACTCTCATTCGAGCGTTCGAGTTGGTTGCGCGACGCGTGTCGCCTACGGTCGAACGGCGGGGCGCTGAGATGCTCGCGCGGTTTTCGGAAGGGCTCAGTGTTTTGAAGACGCCGGGGCACTTCGCCGCGGTGTTCGGTTGGACGCTCGCTCATTGGCTCGTGCAACCGCTGGCGTTCTGGCTGGCGTTTTTGGCGGTTGGCGTCCACGTGACTTTCGTCGCCACGCTCATCGTTCAGGGGATCATCGTCATCCTCGTGGCGCTTCCGTCGGCGCCCGGCTTCTTCGGACCCTTTGAGGTGGGCGCGGCGATCGGATTGTCGCTCTACGGCATCAGCCAATCCGAGGCGACGACGTGGGCGCTTCTCTTCCACATCGCCTCGTACATCCCGATCACACTCATCGGCGGGTACTACGCCTTGCAGCTCGGCCTCTCGCTCGGCGACATGCGCGTCGATCCGACGCCCGACGCCGCCGATTGAACGCCTCCGCTCGCGTCGCGGCGCAAGCCAAGATCAATCTTTTCCTCGACGTGCTCGAGCGGGACGCTCGCGGATACCACGCACTCGAGACCGCCTTTCTCCGTATCGATCTCGCCGACGACGTTGCGATTCGGGAGTCCCCCGGCCGATCCCTGGCCGTCAGCGGTCCTTCGCTCCCGCTTGGCGGGCTCGGACCGAACGAAAAGAACCTCGCGTATCGTGCCGCGGTCGCGTACGCCGACGCAGCGGGATGGCCTTCCGGGTTCTCGATCGACCTCGTCAAACGAATCCCCGCGGGCGCGGGGCTCGGCGGCGGTAGCGCCGATGCCGGCGCGGTCCTGCGGGCGCTCGAGGCCCTCTCGCCTACGCCGCTCGGCCCGCGACTCGCCGAAATCGCCTCGGGGCTCGGCGCCGACGTTCCGTTCATGACCATCGACGAGCCGATGGCGCTCGGGTCCGGACGCGGCGATCGCGTGAAGCCGATTCGCCCGCTCGAACCGCGGGCCATCGTGCTGGCGGTACCGTCGTTTGGCATCTCGACCACCGACGCCTACGCCTGGCTCGATGCCGACCGGTCCGCGCAGTCCGACAGACCGCGGCCTGGTCTGGCCGAGCCGGTGGCGACCTGGGATGACGCGGCGTCGTCCGCGCACAACGACTTCGCCGCGGTCGTCGCCCGGCGCCACCCGGAGATCGCCACCCTGACCGAGCGGCTGCTGGGCGCCGGCGCGTCCATCGCGATGCTCGCGGGCTCCGGATCGACCGTATTCGGCATCTTCGAGTCGGCCCCGGACGTGGCGTCCTTGGGATTCGGCGCGGATGTGCGCGTCATCACCACGCGGACGAGCGATCGAGTTGAACGAGTGACGGTCGATCGGTAGCTTTCAAGGCTCGCTGCCCCCTCGTCCAATGGCAGGACATCGGACTTTGGATCCGAGAATGGTGGTTCGAATCCACCGGGGGCAATGACGCGAGCCCAACGGCATTGAAATGGACGCGCGTTTCGTCCGCCCCCGCGCCAGCTTTCAGCCAACCTCGCTCGTTCGATGCTTACCGCCCAAGCCCCAGCGCCGCGCATGGATGGATTAGCCGTACCGAGCCACGGCCTCAAGCTGCTTTCCGGGACCGCCAACCGGCCGCTCGCCGAGGAGATCGCGCGCAACCTCGGCGTGGACCTGTGTCGCGTGAACCTGGGCCGCTTCGCCGACGGCGAGATCTCCGTGCGCATCGACGAAAACGTCCGCGGCAACGACGTCTTCATCTTCCAGCCGACGAATCCGCCGGCCGAAAACGTGATGGAGCTGCTGCTGCTGATCGATGCGGCGCGCCGCGCATCGGCGGCGCGGATCACCTGCGTCATGCCCTACTACGGCTACGCGCGGCAGGATCGCAAAGATCAGCCTCGCGTGCCGATCGGCGCGAAGTTGATGGCCAACATGATCCAAGCCGCCGGCGTGGACCGCGTGCTCGGGATCGATTTTCATCAGCACCAATTGCAAGGGTTCTTCGACGTTCCCGTCGATCATCTCTATGCGATGCCGGTGTTCACGGCGCATTATCGAAGAATGCAGCTCAACGAGCCGGTGGTCGTCGCGCCGGACGTCGGGTCGGCGAAGATGGCGCGCGGGTTCGCCAAGCGCTTGAACGCGACACTGGCCATCATCGACAAGCGGCGCCCGCAGCCGAACGTCTCTGAAGTGGTGAACGTGGTCGGCGAGGTCGAGGGCCACGATTGTATCCTCGTCGACGACATGATCGACACGGCCGGGACCGTGACGGAGGCCGCACGCGCGCTCCGAAACCTCGGCGCGAAAGACATCTATATTTGTGCGACGCACGCGTTGCTTTCCGGACCGGCGCGGTCGCGCCTCAACGACGCGCCGATCAAGGAAGTCGCGGTCACCGACACGATCGCGATCCCGGAAGAGCGGCGTCCCAACAAGCTCTGCGTGTTGTCGGTCGGCGAATTGCTTTCAAAGGCGATTCGCTTCACGCACGCGGAGCAGTCGGTGAGTTCGTTGTTCGATTAGCAGGTTGACGGGTGGACGGGTGGACCGGCATTGACGAGTAGTGCGTAGGAGTGTTGGAACTCGCGCAGTCACATGGTAGGGAAGACGCAGCTTCCCGAGAGTAGACGGACGGCGCGGGCGGGCTGCGATGGTCAGGCAATTCGACGGAAATAACAGAAATGGCAACAGCATCTTTGAAGGCAACGTCGCGCGACGAGACCGGCACGGGCTCGGCGCGCAAGCTCCGGCAGGGTGGCAACATCCCCGCGATCATCTACGGCCACGGCCGTGAGCCGCAAAAGCTTTCGCTCGAAGGACGCGAGGTCGAGCGTCTGCTCGGCACGATTTCAGCGGCGAGCACGGTCATCGAGTTGGCGGTGGATGGCGCGATGGCACGCACGCTGATCCGCGAGGTCCAGCGGCATCCCGTGCGACGCAACATCCTCCACATCGATTTCCAGCAGCTCGTCGCCGGTGAGAAGGTCACCGTCAGCGTGCGCATCCGCTTCACGGGAACGGCCGACGGCGTCCGCAACTCCGGCGGCATCCTCGCCGAGACGATGCACGAGCTGTCCGTGCGCTGCGACCCGTCCCTCATTCCGGATCACGTCGAAGTCGACGTCACGCCGCTCACGATCGGCCACAGCATCCACGTGCGCGACCTGACGCTGCCCGAAGGCGTGCAGGTTCTCGACGACGAAGGCGCGACGGTGTGCGTCTGCACCGCGCCCGCCGCAGCGATCGAGGAGCCGACGCCGGGGGTCGAGGGTGCCGAGCCGGCGGCGGCGGCGGAGCCGGAGCTCATCCGCAAGCCGAAGGCGGAAGAGGAGGAAGAAGAGGCCAAGTAATCGGCGTCGTGCTCCGATTCCTGTTCGGGCGCGCACGATCGTCGAAGGCGGACCCCGAAGCGGCGGTCCGCCCCGACGAACTCGACGCCGAAGCCATGAAAGTCATCGTCGGGCTCGGAAACCCCGGACGGGAATACGAGCGCACGCGGCACAACGTCGGCTGGTGGGTCGTCGACCACCTCGCCGACGTGTGGCGTTTCGAGCCGTGGAAGCGCGACGGAGAAGCGCGCGTCACGACCGGTTCGGTCGGCCGCGCGCGCGTTCGCCTCGTCAAGCCGCAGACGTACATGAACCTCAGCGGGTCGGTGCTCCGGTCGTATCTGCGCCGCCCCGCCTGGTCGGCGGCGTCGGACCTCATGATCGTGGTGGACGAAGTCGCACTGCCGCTGGGGCGATATCGTTTTCGCGCCCGCGGAAGCGCCGGCGGGCACAATGGCCTCAAGAGCATCGAGGCTGCGGTGGGATCGCAGGACTACGCCCGTCTCCGCATCGGCATCGCGCCCGACGATCCTCGGCGGCGCGGTGACCTGAGCGACTTCGTGCTCGACAACTTCGCCAAACAGGAATCGGATGTCGTCCGCGCGCTCATGCCGACCCTGACGCAGGCGCTGGAGCTGTGGACGTCGCACGGCATCACGCCGGTGCTGAATCGATTTACCGGAACGACGGAAAACGGCAGCGAAGAATAAATGCTCAAACTCGGAATCGTCGGACTGCCGAACGTCGGCAAGTCTACTCTCTTCAACGCGCTGACGTCGGCGGGCGTGCTTGCCGCCAACTATCCGTTCGCGACCAAGGACCCCAACGTCGGCCGGGTCAACGTCCCGGATCCGCGTCTCGACGTGCTCGCGCGCATCGTGCGCCCGGAGCGCGTCGTGCCGGCCGTCGTCGAGTTCGTGGACATCGCCGGCCTCGTGAAAGGCGCGTCGCAGGGCGAAGGACTCGGCAACCAGTTCCTCGCCAACATCCGCGAGACCGACGCGGTCGTGCACGTCGTGCGCGCGTTCGACGACGACGACGTGCTGCACGTGATGGGTGCGGTCGATCCGGTGCGCGATCGCGAAGTGATCGAGTTCGAGCTCGCGCTCGCCGACTTGAGCATCGTCGAAAAGCGTCTCGACCGCGTGCGGCGCGCCGCGAAGACCGGCGACAAGGAAGCTCTCGCCGAGCTGGGACCCCTCGAGGCGGCGAACGCCGAGTTGAAGGAAGGACGCGCGCTTTGGCATGCGAAGCTGTCGGCCGACCATCGCCGCGTGCTCGCGCCGCTGTCGCTGCTCACGCTCAAGCCGGTGCTCTACGCCGCGAACGTCACCGACGCGGAGCTCTCGGGCAGCGAGCAGGAAGGCACGCACATCGCGAAGCTGCGGTGCGCCGTCGCCGAAAGCGGAGAGCCAGCCGAGGTGGTTCCCTTCTCCGCCAAGATCGAAGCGGAGCTGGCCGATCTTCCGGAAGACGACCGCAAAGCCTTCCTCGAGTCCCTCGGCTTGGAGTCTGCGGGTCTCGATCGATTGATTCGCGCCGGGTATCACCTGCTTGGGCTGCAGACCTATTTCACGGCGGGCGAGCAGGAGGCCCGCGCCTGGACGATCCACCGGGGCGACACGGCGCCCGCGGCGGCCGGAGTGATCCACACCGACTTCGAGCGCGGATTCATCCGGGCCGAGACGGTGGGCTACGAGGATTTCGTCGCCAACGACGGGTGGAAAGGGTCGCGCGAAAGGGGCGTCGTCCGCTCCGAGGGTAAGGAGTACGTCGTTCACGACGGCGACGTGATGTTGTTTCGATTCAACGTCTGAGCTCGCCTTCGATCGCTCGAGGCCGTCTAGAACGGCTACATTCGCGGCTCGCGCAAAGAGCTCGGCGTCGGGCGGGCGGCGGCAGTTGCCCTTTCCGATTCTCGTGTTTAATCGTCCGGGTGGAAGCGGACCGAACGCCGACAAGTGGTTGTTGAACCCATTTCCGGCCGCAAGCGTAGTATCCCTTAGCGGCGATCTCGACCGCCGCCCTACCTCAGGGAATGCTCGTGATCCTTCCGGGTCTTGGTGTTGTTTGGCGCAGCGCCATGGTGGTCCTCGGCATCGCGGCCGTCGTGCCGGCCGGAGC